>NZ_JAEPRP010000236.1:0-2224 GCF_016652895.1 Ensifer sp. SSB1 | reverse complement strand
TCGGGATGCTGTTTGGTCAGGACAGGGCCGACAACGTGCTGAACTCGATCGACCGTGAGAACGTCTTTGCCGACACGGCGAACCGCGTCACGCGCGGCTCGGACACGGCGATGGGCGCTCGCTTCAATCAGTTTCTCGACGAGGTGTCGAAGGGGCAGGAAATCCCAGCGGGTGCCACACTGACGGGGACGGCCGGCAAGCTGTTCAAGTCGATCATGAAGCAGATCGTCCAAGGAAACGCTGACGCCAACGCCGGCAAGCTGGCGGAAGATATCGGGCGTCTCAGCGTGGCCACCGGCTCGACCCGAGACCAGATCGTCCAGGCGATCCTTCGGCGCGGTCAGCAGAATGTGATTGATCAGCAGCGGGCGGCGACGGTACGGACTTTGGCAAGGAGCGGCGGTTTGGCCGGTTACTCGTCTCTGCCAGGCGTACGGAACTGACGAACAGCATCCCATCGGCCGGCGTAGAATCCGGCCGCAAACACCATGAAAGCAATCCCGAACGCTCCGATAGCCTCGGCGGGGAGTAATTCGGCAACCCACCGAATCCCCATGATGACCGGTATCCCAAAAGCGAGCGCAAAAACGCCCGTAAGTACGCCGATGAGCTTCAGCGCTTTGTGGGACGGTTCGTTCGGGTTGTGGTTGATCTGCATGGCCTTAAAATACACGAGAACAGGCTTTGCTCAATCCTCGGATGGTAGGGGGATGTATCCCCCGCCCGTCAGCCAGTCGCGAAGGATGAGAACGATAGCCTCATCCTTCGTGATGCCGTGTTCCTTCGCAACGGTAGCAACCGCGGCTTCCAGATCAGGTGGAAGGGGCATTTTTCTTCTTCTTCGGTTTGGAGGCCGCAAGCACTTCAGCGGCGTCGAGCGCCCCGGCTGGGACATTCGGAGCCTTGAACATCGCGACGATAATGGAGTTCTGATACGTCGGAATGTTGATCGGGTGGCCCCCAGTGTACGTGGTGTTAGCGTAGGCGGTGTTGCCGTAGACGTTGACGGTCGTGTTTCCATACACCGGCGTGTTGCCGGCGTAGATCGATCCGCTCTGAGAGCCTGCCTGCTGGATGATGTAGTGGGTGTATCCCTTGGCAATGGTCGATTCAGCAACCCGTTGCTGCATTTGCCCTCTGGCAATGGCGATCGGGATCAGTCCGCGCGCGTCGACGTCGATCTTATAGACGTTCTTGGAGAGCGCCATTTCATCCTGGCTGACGCAGCCAGAAAGGCCCACGACGGCAGCGAGAACCGCAGCAAGTTTAAGTTTCATGATTTCCCCCAGCAATGATGGGGGAATGAAGCAAATCGCCAAGAAGTTGTCGAGGCGAATCTAAAATACGAACCCGCAGAACTTGCAAGGCTCCCTCTCGGGGGCCTTTTTCTATGGAGAATCCTCATGCCAAGAACTGGCGGCGTCTATTCACCACCGGCCGGCACCAAAGGGACGCCCGGCACCACTATCCAGTCGAGCCCGTATAACACGTTCATCGACGACCTGACGGCCGATGCGAACGCCGCGCGCCCGATCACGGCCGGCGGTACCGGCGCGACGTCGGCGAGCGCAGCGAGGACTGCCCTCGGGCTTGCAATCGGCACCAACGTGCAGGCCTACGATGCCGGCCTTCAGTCCATTGCAGGACTGACGACTGCCGCCAACCAGATGATCTACACGACCGCGCTGGACGTCTACGCGACCACGGCCTTCACGCCGTTCGCTCGCACCATTCTGGACGACGCCGACGCATCAACGGTCTTGAGCACCCTCGGTGTCTCGACCTTCGTGAAAACCATTTTGGACGATGCCAACGCGGCGGCGGTGCGAACGACGATCGGCCTTGCCGACGTCGCTTCGTCTGGCTCGGCGAGCGATCTGACGACGGGCACGGTTGCAGATGCTCGTTTGCCCTCGTCGATGGCCAACAAGACGTTGACGGGGACGATGACGTTCAACGGCCTCGCCAGCTTCATCAACGCCGGCAACGTCGTCGTCGAGTTCGGACGCATTGACGGCGTGTCCAGCATCACGGCGCTTGATTTCCATACAGGGGCGACCGCGGTTGATTATGATAGCCGTCTGACGTTTACGGGTGGTACCGGCAGCAACGGCGGCGGTTCGACGAACCTTCTCACATCCAGCTTTACCCGCAATGGGAACCAGGTGTGGGACGCTGCAACGGAAGGGGCTGGCTCGGGTCTCGATTCGGATCTCTTGGACTG
>NZ_JAEPRP010000233.1:0-9035 GCF_016652895.1 Ensifer sp. SSB1 | reverse complement strand
CCATCTCAATGATCCGTTCTCTCAGCGGGCGTGGCCTCTTTCATGCCACCTCCTTCGGCATTGAATGCAGGCGGGGTAGCAGAGAGCGATGCCCAACGAAACCCCTTGGATGGACCAATCTCAGGCCTTGGCCTGCCGCTTCTTCAATTGCTGTTCGCGGAAGAAGATGAAGAGGCCTGAGGCGACGATCAACGCGGCGCCAACCAGGACCGTTGGGCGGGGAGTGTCGCCGAAGAAGAACCAACCGAAGACAACGGCCCAGAAAAGTAGCGTGTATTGCAAGGGCACGACGGTGGCGGCGTCGGCAAGCTTGAGGGAGCGGTTGACCAAGATGTGTGCCAGCATCGCGACGATGCCGAGCATACCGAGTTGCATCAAGGCCTCACCGTCGACCGGTGCCCAACCGGAGGGGTTGGCCGCAACGCCGACGAGCGAGAAGATCAGTGCGCCGACGATCTGCCAGAAGACGAGCGTCGTGTCCGGTGTCGAACGCAGGGTGCGACCAAGCATCAGTGCGAAGGCGAAGGCGGCGCTGCCCGCAAGCGCGATCAGTGCCGGCAGGCTGAAGCTTTCCTTGGAGGGTTCGAGGGCGATCAAAACGCCGGCAAAACCGATGAGGATTGCCGTCCAGCGCCGCCAGCCGACCTTCTCGCCGAGCAGAAACGGCGATGCGGCCGCAACATAGATCGGCGCAGCCAGCCAATAGGTCATGGTATCGGCGAGCGGCATATAGGCGACGGCGAAGTAGAAAGCGGAGGCATCGATCGCAAAGAGCAACGAGCGAAGCGCCTGCAGTCCTGGTCGCTCGACCTTGAACATCGAGCGCAGGCCGCGCCTCAGAATGAAGGGTGACAGGAACAGGAGCGCCGCGATGCTGCGGATCACCATTAACTGGCTGACGGAATAAGTCGCGACCAGCCATTTGCCCATGACGTCGTTCAGTGAAAACATCAACATGCCGAGCAGCATGATGAGGACGCCTGTTCGGGCGGCGTTCGGGGCGGTAAGGGGGGTGGCGATCGCAGTCATATCGAGGCCTTCAGAGAGTTGCGCACGCCATGCCACATTCCGCCCAGTCGATCCATTGCTGTCTGCATATGGAACCATAAGTTTTGCGAATGAATCGGGGCTACTGTTCAGCTGATGCATAGAGCCGTGGCCGCGATCGTTTGTTTGCTCCGATTCCCTGCCTTCGACCGGCGGAAGGGGTACGGCGGCGCTGCAGCCGGCTCCCCCACGTGGAAGGAAGGGCGCCCGGGCGCAGGTGCCCCCTTGACCTTCCACCGGACGCTGCTAATTAGAAAAGTGCTCCCGCCTCCAGACATCGGACCGCGGGATGAACACTGGTGCCGGGCCCCTCTGGCGAGAGTTTTTACGGCGCTCTCGTGATGTCGGTACCGCCAGCAAATTAGCCGGCGGATTAGCTCCAATGACAACTGATCTCATGCCTCACGCATGTGCCCCTTGGGCCGTGCGCATTTCTGTTTTGAAACCCCATCTTTTCACCGAATCCGGCGTCGTCCGCGCGAAGGAGGCGCGCTCGGCTATTTCACCTGGGCCTTCATTGTCACAGCGGTGGGCCTTGTGCTCGGCGCTTGGCTCGGCTGGCAATCGACCGGAACCATCGGCGGTATGGCCTCCGTCTTCTTCATCTGCACCGTGCTTGCGGTGCTCGAAATCTCCCTGTCCTTCGATAATGCCATCGTCAATGCCAACAAGCTCAAGGACATGACGCCCGAGTGGCAGCATCGCTTCCTGACCTGGGGCATCCTTATCGCCGTCTTCGGCATGCGTATCGTCTTCCCGCTCCTGATCGTCGTTATCGCAGCGAAGATCGGACCGATTGAAGCGATCGTTCTGGCAGCAAGCAAGCCCGAGGAATATGCGCGCATCATGAACGACGCCCATCTGCCGATCGCGGCCTTCGGCGGCACCTTCCTGATGATGGTCGGTCTCAGCTACTTCTTCGACCATGAGAAGGACGTGCACTGGATCAAGTGGGTCGAAACCAAGATGGCACGTTTTGCGACCATCAAGGGCGTCGAGATCGCATTCGTCCTTGCTCTGATCCTTGGCTTCTCGACGCTGCTTGAGCCTGCAGACGTGCACACCTTCGTCTATTCGGCGATCTACGGTCTTCTGACCTTCCTCGTGGTCGAGGTGGTCGGTGGCCTGCTCGATGCGCAGCAGGAAACCATGAGTGCTGCAGCAAAGGGCGGCTTCGGTGCCTTCCTCTATCTCGAAGTTCTCGATGCCAGCTTCTCGTTCGACGGCGTTATCGGCGCCTTCGCGCTGACGCAGAACCTCTTCATCATCGCGATCGGCCTCGGTATCGGCGCTATGTATGTGCGCTCGATGACGATCATGCTCGTCGAAAAGGGGACGCTCAGCGAATACCGCTATCTGGAGCACGGCGCATTCTACGCGATCCTGATCCTCTCGGTGGTCATGTACTTCCAGACCCTGATCCACATACCGGAAGTGATCACCGGCCTCGGTGGGGCTGCGCTCATCGGCATCTCGCTTTGGTCTTCGATCCGCTACAACAAGCGGGAACGCGAAATGGAAGAGGTGGAAACGCGGGATTCGCATGAGCAACTGCGAGCCTGATAAGATCTCTTGATGTGATAAAGAGCCCGGCGGGCATGTCCGCCGGGTTTATTCTTATCGAAAGCAACCTCTCGACGGGGAGCGGTGGTTTTGCTTTGAAACGGCTCCGCGAAGCAAATTGGCGGCGGGCACAGGACCACGAAAAGCGTCATCCCACAAAAAAGGCCGGGCTAAACCCGACCTTTCGTGATCGCACCATGCCGATGCCAGTACATCCGTGGTCAACGGCAAAGTGTGACCTATGTTTTCAATGTAGCCCTCGATTGCAATTTAAGCAAATCAGAAATCTAATCGCCGTCCCAGTTCTACCGCCTCATTCTGCCGTCTCCGACGAACGCCATCTGAAGGGGTGCGCGGGCTCTACGCCTTGCCCGCCCTTAGGTTAAATGAAAATACCGCAGATCAATCTGCCGGATTGAGCCCGTATAAAAAACAGCGCGCTGTGTCCCTCCAACGTCAGCCTTGCGGTGGCTGATTTCCAACGCCGGACACCTTGTCTGCCACCGATGCCTCTCCGTTGGCGACCACGCTGGCGAAAATGAACGCCGTCTGAATACCCGATGGTGCCGGATCATTAAGCAGGTTCATTCCCGTTTCCGAGATCACATGTTCTAACCGTCGGCCGATAGCCTGACCAATCGCCCCGCGAGCTATGGCGTTTCTCAGTCGCTGAGGATGAAGGCCCCTGTTCGATCGACCGACGCCAATGAATGCGCGATGCCATTGTGCGCGACAAGCGGCGCAAACACCGGTTCATCAGTAGCGCTGATGGGCGTGATGAGCGCGCTCTAGCCGGAGAGCGACACGGTGTTGCGGGTGGCCATCGCACCCCTCGACTACCGTCAAAACGAACCGCGCGCTGGCCGCCGTCATGCAGACGAGGTCGGTGTCAACCGGGTGATGGTGAACGGTGCGGTGAAGGGGGAAGCCACATCTCGAGGCTGCCTTAGTGCGGTACCGGCGGTCCTTCCGGAGAGCCCTTAGAGAGTGCATCAGTGCCTTCGAAGCCGAGCCACCGTCGCCCCTGCACCGTGCCAAGGCGATCGAAAATGTGGCTCCACCGAACGCTTGTAAACACATCCATGTGCTGACGTTGGAGGTCGCCGTAGACGCTATCGTCACCGAGGAACTTCCGACAGGCCTGGCCCGATCTCGTCGCCAAGGGTGTCTCTTCAAGCGCTCTTCGCGAGACGAGGCCGGTTGAGAGTGGCGCAAGATCCCGGACTTTTCGGGCGCCGATCATGATCGGTCTCTCCTTCAGCCCGCCCGTCGAGACATGGCTCGGTTGTGGCACACGCTGCCAGCCCATCAACCCTGTTCCGCACCAGCACCGAGAACAGGGTGTGACGGGCCGGCCTCCCGCGTCTGCCCCTGCCGCCTCGCCCTCGACGGAGAGGGCGAGCTGAAGGAGGCACCAATGACCACAGATCGCAGACGCCAAACACAAGTCGATATCTACGAGCGCGTCACCAAACAGATTATCGCGGCCATCGAGGCCGGCGCCGGTGACTACCGGATGCCCTGGCATCACGACGGATCGGCCATCACCACGCCCGTCAACATCGCCTCAAGCAAGACTTATCGCGGCGTCAACATCCTCTCACTCTGGGCTGCGGCGCACGCGGCCGGCTATCCCACCGGGATCTGGGGCACTTACCACCAATGGCAAGCGCTCGGCGCTCAGGTTCGTAAGGGCGAGCACGGCCACCTTGTCGTGTTTTGGAAGACCCACGATCGCGACAAAACCGATGACCAGGCCTGCGATGGAAATCGTGACGAACCCGCCCGCTCCATGTTCGCTCGCGGCTACTCGGTTTTTAACTGCGCCCAGGTCGACGGCTACACACCGCCCGAGATCCCGGTGTTGCCAGAGGCAAAGCGGATCGATAGGGCCGAACGGTTCTGCGCGGCTCTGGGCATTGACATCTGCCACGGCGGCTCGCAAGCCTATTATCGCCCGGCTACGGACCAGGTGCAGATCCCAAGGTTCGCGTGTTTCCGCGATGCGGTCGCCTACTATGCCGTGCTGCTCCATGAATGCGGTCACGCATCTGGCGCCAGCCACCGCCTCGACCGCGATCTTTCCGGACGCTTCGGCACGGCAGCCTATGCGATGGAGGAATGCACGGTCGAGCTCCTGAGTGCTATGATTTGCGCCGATCTGGGTCTCAGTGTCGAGCCGCGGCCGGACCATGCCCGCTACATTCGGTCGTGGCTCGACGTGATGAATTCCGACAAGCGCGCCATCTTCACTGCTTCCAGCAAAGCACAGGAAATCGCTGACTGGATGCATGCACAACAGGACGAGCAAGATGAGGCTTGCGGCGCCGAATAGGCGTCCCTTACAAGAGCAAACGCCAAGGATCATCACCTCGCGAGCGAAAAACTTGCGAGGTAATGCTTGGGAGTGCCGACCGCGGCGCTAGGACGCGGTGCTTGAAATTGCCGATTGACGACATCGCGGCAATCGGCCAACTCTGAAGAAAGGACGTCGGCAAAGCGAGTTATATCGGCTCGCCGCATGACGGCATCTCTGCTGTCTGGCAGCCTTTAGCGGAAAAGAAGTTGCCGAGGATGCAATGGGCTGTGGCTCGTGGCGCCGTGCGCTTTCTCTGTCCGTAGAATCTGCATCTATCGTTTGACTGAGATTGATTTCTACCAGATTGAGCGGCGCTGCCGGAAAGGCTGCGCCTGTTCTTGAACTTTACGATACGAATGCCTTCATTTGCTGCTTCCTTCACCATCTAACGAGCTTGCTCTCAGCAAAGACAATAACCATCCCTCCTGCACTCTGGCGATCACGGCAATTTCGGCATGTCGCCCTCGGCGATGCACCAAATCCAAGGTGTCATCTCTGGTCTCGCCTCGATCATTTCCGCCAATGCCCGCTGGTAGTCCCCACTTGCACCGGCCGGGATGATGAACATCGCGACCGGGGAGGGCCGCTCTTCCGGTAAGGTGACCGACACGATTGGTTGCTCCTGTGGGAGATTGAAGCGTAGCCCTTTGACGGACTTGCGTCGCAGCGCACCCAGTCTCTCCAGAAGATGACGTTCGTGGACGTTTTCGAATGGGATCCAGTTGCCGTTCACCACCATCATCGCGAGTTCTGCGACGGCAGCGACCCCGGATGCCGAAATCCCAAATGTCGCCATCATAACGAGATGCAGCTCATCGTTCGAACGCCATAACTCCAGTTCCGTTTCGTATTTGGCGTTGAGCCGCTTCCATGTTTCGTGTTCAAGCATGAGTGGAAAGGGCAGATGCCGAAGCGTGATCCGATGCCCCACGCGCGCGGGTATGAACTCCTTCACTTCCGCCACCATAATCATCAGTTTGCGCGGTCCTGTCCCGGACGCTTGCGCACCGGCAAGTGCGGTCGCTCGGCGCGCGGCAATTGCTTCCTTGTCCTTCTGACGGAAAGTCTCCGGCACAAACAGCATGTCGCTGAGCAGACCGCCGCGAGTCGTCATTTGCGACGCGGCGTTCATGAGGCTCGTGCGGACCCGACCCCAGCCGCGCTTTCCGGCCCAGGAGGAACGCCATTCGGTCAATTCACCCATTTCCCACAGGTAGTGCAACACCGCGCGCAATGATAGCTTCTGTGGCTCATTGCGAATGGCGCGCTCTGACGCACCCGCCGATTGAGGTGCGGCCGCTCGCGGACCTTTCTTCGTCATCGAAAAATCAATCTTCAAGTTTGCCCTGCCGTTCGCATCGACCTGGATGGCATTGCCGATTAAAGGACCGAGGCCGGACAACTCGTAAGGGGGGTCGTAGGAGGGGCAAGCCGGGTCGTGATCGCGCCCCGAAAGCGGCATGCGTTTGACGAAATGCTGCCCCTCGAGTTGCGCGATATACATCGGAACCGGCGGTTCCTTGCACTGACAATGTGGACGGAGCCCCTGTTCGTAAGCACGTGGAAGAATAGCCTGGAATTCGTTCGATTCCTCTTCGAACGACCTGTCGCCAATCAGAAACCGTCGCACATTGCATCTCCGCCGCCAATCCAAGGGGCCTGTAAGGGACGGTGACGATGTAGCACGGATCTGTCGTTTAGACTATCAGAAATGCGATGGTATAAGGTGGGGCGCCCGTGCAGCAGCGGTGGAGGAAGATGTTTTTCTGCGAAAGCACGCGTCCGAAGATGTCGGCGGAAACACGCCGGCTACGAGAGCTTTGCGTGAATCATGTCGGACAGAGACGATGCGAATACGCTTAAACCAAACGGTGCGTCGGCCGCATCTGTCACAGCTGAAGCGCAGTGAACCGAAGACAGCACAGCGTGTTGCCTTCACGGCGGTTGGTCATCTCGTCGTTGGCACTCAACCCTGACGACGATGTCGCGGCCTCGCGTGCGCGGCCCTGAACCTGTCGAGGCTCACACCGACCAATCCTCCACATGCAAGTTCTCAACCCGGTTGAACTCGCCGACATTGTTAGTGACGAGGGTCAATCCACGGGCTTTCGCCTGCCCTGCGATCAGCACGTCATAGGGGCCGATGGGCGTCCCCTTAGCGGCAAGGGCCGCCCGGATCTCGCCCGCGACAAAGGCGTCATTCTGGTCAAAATCGAGGATCGAAAAATCCGCCATCAACAAACGCAAGGTTTCCAGGTTGTGTTGGACCTTTGCGCTTTTTTGCGCTCCAAAATAGAGTTCATACGCGACGACCGAGGGTAGGCCGAGACTGCCCTGAGGGCTGTGGAGAACACGGCTGACCAATCTATCCGATTTTCGGCCGATCAAGGCAATGACAGCGTTGGTATCGAGAAGGTGCGAGATCACTGAAACACCGCGTCAAGTTCCGGTCGATCCTGCTGTTCCGGCTGCTCGCGCCCGCTCTCCATGAAGTCGTCAGTCATGCCGCGGGCCAGCGCTGCCTTCAGCGACGACCACGGCTCGCCCGCCTCGACATGCGGACGGAGAATGAGAGCATCGCCCTCCTGCGTGATCTCCACGCGCTCGACGTTGAAGCGGAATTCCTTCGGCAGGCGGACGGCCTGCGAGTTTCCGGACTGGAATACGCGTGCAAGATGGGGCATGGTCGCTTCCCTTGTGTATCTACAGAGGCGTATATACGGCTTTTTGACGCTCAGTTCAAGACAGGTCACTCTCATCCGGCGATCTGCCCGAGCGGGCGCGGATTCGCCGGCTCGGCTGCACGAAGCCTGCGCCGCGCCTTGACGACGTGACGATCCCTTGCGTTCGGTGAGTTCCCGGGGGCAGGAGCCTCACTGCTCGGCGTTATAGCCCTTGCCGTTCGCGGCCGATCGCCGCGGCGATCCGTTCATTGTGTTTTTCCGACGGAGATACCATGGCAGCGTCGAGCCCTCGGCGATCAGGCAGGTCGGCGACCCCGGATATCGTCAAGCGATGCCAGCCCCGATTGCTCAGGACCGACTGATCGGAGCAGACGGGTGTCTGTCGGGGGATTGTACTCGTGTCGAGACCGGACGGCGGGCAAGATTGTCGAAGATCGACTTGGTCGATCTCGGCGGGGCCGAGCGTCTCGAGATATTGCAGTACGGCTTTCTGGCAATATGGTCCACCGCGGTCGTCTCAACTTGCACCCGAGAGATGTGGCGGCAGTCGACGCTCCTTGCTGCTTTCGATTGGCAGAGATGGGCGAGGGGGCGTAGCGCAAACCGTCGTGATGTGCCCACGTTGCAATGTGCCGGCGGTCTTAAGTAGTGCCAATCTGGGTTGCCTGAACCGTCTGTCACCGGCTTCGGCTGCAACAAGACCATTCCCGTTTCTACATCGCCCTTTAGTCGACCGCCTGCTTTCGCGGTCAACCCCTAAAAGGGGTACGTCTCGCACGAAAATTCAGCAAAATTCGATTTGGGTTCTTCATGCGGGCTTCTTGCACTTCTTCCGGCAAGCGGAACGAAGCGCGCCCGCCTTTTTTCGGAAAATAGAATTTCCCAGAATTTTCGTGCGAGATGACCGCAGCAGATCGGCCGTCTCTTCGCGCGTCATCGGGAATGGTCCCGAGCAACCGAAGGAGACAATACCATGGCAACCACGATCGCAGCTCTGACGCAGAAGACCGACGGCACTCTCGAGGGCGTCTTCGCCACGATCCGGGTCAACGCCCCTATCGCCATCATCCCCAACGCCAACAAGGCAAGCGAAGAAGCCCCCGACTACCGCGTCATCCACCGCAAGACTGGCTTTGAAATCGGCGCGGCCTGGAACCGTGTCGCGCGCCAGACCGGAGAGGAGTACCTCTCGGTGAAGCTGGAAGCTCCGGAGATCGGGGTGATCTTCGGCAACCTTGCGCAGGCGCCGGGCGGTGATCCGAACCGCAAGGTGATCCTCTGGAATAACCCGAACTGATCCGCCAACGCCGGTCCCGACCAATCGGGACCGGCGCCCTGAACGCGTTCGGTGCCCAAGCGGACTGTTCATGGTCGATAGGACC
>NZ_JAEPRP010000018.1:32127-63402 GCF_016652895.1 Ensifer sp. SSB1 | reverse complement strand
CGCGATCCCCATCACCTCCTGGCCCGGCTATGCCCGCGTCGCCCGTGCAGAAACGCTGACCTTCAAGAACTCCGAATTCATCTCGGCCGTTCGCCTGCTCGGCGCTTCGAGCCTGCGCGTCAACCTCGGCCACGTGCTGCCGCTCTGCACCTCCTCGATGATTGTCCGCGTCACGCTCGACATGGCCGGCATTATCCTGACGGCCGCTGGTCTCGGCTTCATCGGCCTCGGCGCCCAACCGCCGCTTCCCGAATGGGGCGCGATGATCTCACGCGGCCGCTCGTTCATCCTTGACCAATGGTGGGTCGCGACCATGCCCGGCTTTGCCATCATTCTCGTCAGCCTCGGCTTCTGCTTCCTGGGCGATGGCCTGCGCGACGTACTGGATCCGAAGAGCGGGGAGCAGCGCTGATGACAAAGCTTCTCGAAGTCGAAAATCTGCGCGTCACATTCCCGACGCCCCGTGGCGACCTCGATGTCGTGCGCGGCATCTCCTTCACACTTGGTCGCGAGCGCCTCGGCATCGTCGGCGAGAGCGGCTCGGGCAAGTCGATGACCGGCCGCTCGATCCTGCAGCTCATCCGAGCGCCCGGTCGCGTCACGGCCGACAAGCTCGTCTTCGACGGCGTTGACCTTCTGAAGCAGTCCGAGCGGCAGATGCGCGCAATTCGCGGCGCCCGCATTTCCATGGTGATGCAGGACCCGAAGTTCTCGCTGAATCCGGTCATGACGATCGGCGAACAGATTGCCGAAGCGCTGCTGACGCACCAGAAACTGCCGCGCCGCGAGGTCAACGCCCGCGTGCTCACCATGCTGGAATCGGTGCGCATCGCCGATCCGGAGCGCGTCGCCAAGCTCTATCCGCACGAAGTCTCCGGTGGCATGGGCCAGCGCGTGATGATCGCGATGATGCTGATCCCGGAGCCGGACCTTTTGATCGCCGACGAGCCGACCTCGGCGCTCGACGTTTCCGTCCAGGCCCAGGTGCTCGACATCATCGACGAACTGGTCAAACGCAAGGGCATGGGGCTGATCTTCATCAGCCACGACCTCAACCTCGTTTCCAGCTATTGCGACCGCATCCTCGTCATGAACACCGGCGAGGTGGTCGAAGAGTGCAAGGCCGGCGAGCTGATGGCGGCCAAGCACCCCTATACGCGCGGGCTTATCGCCTCCATTCCGCGCCTCGATGAAACACGGGACGAGCTGCCGGTGCTCGACCGCAGCGCATGGGCCAAGGCATGACCGCGCTCTCTCTCAAGAACCTCGACATCTCCTACGGCGACGTGCAGATCACTCACGACGTCAATCTCGATATCGCCGACGGCGAGAGCTTTGCGCTTGTCGGCGAAAGCGGCTCGGGAAAATCGACCGTGCTGAAGGCGATCGCCGGTCTCGCGCCGGAATGGAGCGGCGAGATCACCGTGCTCGGCTCGCCGCGCGGCCACGGCATCGACCGCGCCTTCTCACGCCAGTGCCAGATGGTCTTTCAGGACCCCTACGGCTCGCTGCATCCGCGCAAGACCGTTGACGCCACGCTCGGCGAAGCGCTGACGATCCACGGCATCGGCGACCGCAACGCCCGCATCGAAGAGGTCATGACCTCGGTCGGCCTCGATCGCAAATTCCGCTTCCGCTTTCCGCACCAGCTCTCGGGCGGCCAGCGCCAGCGCGTGGCGATTGCCCTGGCGCTGATGCTGAAGCCGAAGGTGCTTTTGCTCGACGAACCGACTTCGGCGCTCGACGTCTCGGTCCAAGCCGAAATCCTCAACCTGTTGAAGCGTCTCAGGCGCGAGCAGAACCTCACCTTCCTGATGGTCACCCATAACCTGGCCGTCGTCTCCTTCCTCTGCGACCGCCTCGCCGTTATGCGCCAGGGCCGGATCGTCGAGATTGCCGATGTCGCCGATCTCAAGCGCGGCGACCTCAAGGATCCCTATTCGCGTGAGCTGATGCACATCAGCGCCGCGCATGCCAACTAGAGCGGGGCAGGAAAACGCGGGCGATATCCCAACCGCGTCCCGCTCTAAGATATCGAGTAACTCCAAGGACATAGCATGAACAGTGAACAGATCGCTGCCGCGCTGGCGGAATTCGACGCGGCCATTGCCAAGACCACCGATGCCGATGCGGTATGGACCGCATTACAGACGCTTTGCCGCCACGTGATCGGCGCCAAGCTCTTCACCATCATGACCGTCGACATGGTCAATGAAGTCGCCCGTCGCGCCTACACCTCGCATCCGGAAGAATACCCGACCTCCGGCACCAAGCCGATCCGCTACGACAGCTGGTTCGACATCGTCCACAAGGCGCACCAGACCTTTGTGGCCAACACCATCGTCGACATCTCCAAGGTCTTCGGCGATCACGAAACCATCTGGTCGCTGGGCTGCGGCTCGGTCGCCAACATCCCGGTCGTCGTTGGCGGCGAACTGCTCGGCACCGTCAACTGCCTCGACGTCGAGCATCATTACACGCCGGAACGCGTGGCGCTCTCCAAGCATCTGGAAATGCCGGCGAAGCTCGCCTTCCTCGCCGCCGCCCGCGCCGTGCGGACCTGAACTTTCCCTGCATTTGAGAGTACGCATTTGCGCAGGAAGCCCCCAGTGCCTTCCTCGATCTGCTCGAAGCCGCCCGTCACCCGCGGGCGGCTTTACTTATTTGCCTGTAAGGTCAGGCCGCCGCGCTTTGGGCGAGAAAAGCCTCGATCTCGGCCAGCGTCGGCATGGCCGGTGCCGTGCCGCGGCGCGTGACTGCAATGCCCGCCGTCGCGCAGCCAAAGCGCACGGCGTCAACGGGCGCCAAGCCCCGCGCCAACGCTGCGGAAAAGCCGCCGACGAAGGCGTCCCCTGCCCCGGTCGTGTCGATTACCGGTCCCGGCGCCATTGCCGGAACGAGAACCGATTGTTCACGGGTGTGATAGAGCACGCCGCGCGCCCCGAGCGTGATCAGAGCCACCTTGACCCCTCTGGCAAGCAGCGCGTCACCGGCACGGGTGATGTCATCGTGCGAAGAAAGCGAGAAGCCGACGATTGCCGCAGCCTCGGTCTCATTGGGCACGAAGTAATCCGAGAGCGGATAGATCGATTCCGAAAACGGCTCGGCCGGCGCGGGATTGAAGACCGTGGTCACACCAGCCGCGCGCGCGATCTCGAGCGCCCTTTGCGCAGCCGCAGCCGGCTGTTCGAGCTGGGTCACGAAAACCCGCGACGCTTCGATCGTCTCACGCGCCGCCTCGACATCGCCCACATCGATCGCACCAGCGGCGCCGGGATAAACGATGATCGCGTTTTCACCATTCTGATCGTTGACGTAGATGAAGGCCGCGCCCGTCGGAAGGTCGTCCATCTGCACGATCTTCGTCGTGACGCCCGCTTCGGCATAGGTGCGTAGCGCCATGTCACCGAAAGTGTCGCGCCCCAGCCGCGAGATGAAGGTCACCGGACTGCCGGCACGCGCGGCAGCAACTGCCTGGTTCGAGCCCTTGCCGCCCGGGCCTACGGAAAAGCCGCTGCCGATGATCGTCTCTCCGATGGCAGGCATACGACGCGCCATGTAGGCGGTGTCGGCCACGAATGTCCCCAATATCGAAACGCCAACCTTCATCGTCTGGTACCCTCTCCCGAAAAGCTCTGAGACAACGCGCAAGCGGAGCAACGGCTGCGCGAGATGCAATGGATTGAAAACGGCGCAGCGGCTCACGTCGAAAGCCTCAGCGGAGCGGGTTGAAGAAGAGCCTGCGCAGCTTCCGCCCGTATCCCAATTCACCGTGGTTTAGGCGGGTGGGATGACGCCCTTGGTGAGGAGGAAGCAGCCGTAGAACCGGGTTTCTCCTGTGACGATGACGCAATAGGTCTTCTTGGCTTCCTCGTAAAAGGCAAACCGCTCGATGCCGTAGAGGGGGGCCGACTTGCCTTCCGCCTTGTCGACCACGGCCTGGACCTCCCGCTGCACCGCCGGAAGCTCATCCGGTGCACCCATCACCTCCATCCGGCCGACGGACGGCTGCAAAGGCGTATCCAGCGGCAGAACCGAGAGAACCGCCTCCATGGCGCGCGCCGCCGAGACGTTGTCGATCCGCAACAATTTGCCGATCACCGACTTGCGGGCAATCGCATCCGCCGGGAAATTCGTGTCGACGATCGCCAGCGTGTCGGCGTGTCCCATGGACCGAAGCGCATGTAGTACATCGGCATTGAGGGCCGGATCGATATTCTTGAGCATGCACTCCTCCTCCCAGCACATTGGCGCTTCGGCCTGCAGACACACCTATCGCGTCTTCAGAGACGCAAGGTGCTGCGGCCGGAACCCAACTTCACGATTGAACCCCGAAACGCGGGCCGACTCCCTTCGGCCCGCAGGGGAGAATTCCCTATTCGCCGTAGGGGATCCAGATGTTTTTGACGTCGGTGGCGCGACGCAGATAGGCCGGGCCTTCTGCCGCCTCCCGATCCAGCCAGTTCGTCGCCTTGCCGTAGTCGACGAAGGTGCGCTTCAGGTTGCCGACCGAGAGCTTCTCGACGAGGGTCGAGAGTTCCGCCGAACCGAAAGCCCAGAGCGCATCCACCTCGTTGTGGCTTGCGAGCGTCTTTGCCAGTTCGATCGTCGAGCCGGTGACGATGTTGACGACGCCGGCCGGAACGTCGGACGTTTCCAGAACCGTGTAAAAATCGGTCGCGGCCAACGGATGCTGCTCGCTCGGCACCACGACGACGCGGTTACCGGTGGCGATCAGCGGCGCAACCAGGCTGATCATACCGAGCAGCGGCGCTTCCGGCGGGCAGACCACACCGACGACGCCGATCGCCTCGGGTATCGCAAGTGCTACGCCGCGAAGCGGCGGCTGGTGGATCGCGCCCTCGTACTTGTCCGCCCAGGCGCCATAGGTGAAGAGACGCGCGATCGAGGCTTCGACTTCTGCCTTGGCGTTTGCCACAGACGCGCCGGTCATGTCGGCAATACGGTCGGCGAACTCCTCGGCACGGCCGCTCAGATTCTCGGCGATGTAATAGAGGATCTGCGCACGATTGTGCGTCGTTGCCGACGACCAGGCGGATGCGGCTTGCGCTGCCACAACCGCATTGCGGATGTCCTTGCGGTTGCCCTCGCCGACTTCGCCAAGCACCTTGCCCTTAGGCGAAAGCACGTTGCGGTTATAGTTGCCATCCGGCCGCGCCTGCTTGCCGCCGATGAAGAGCTTGGCGGTGCGGTCGACATCCGGCATGGCGAAATCGCCGACGGCCGGCTTCAATGTCGGTTCAGCGACCGCGGGGCGCAGCTTGCGGCCGGCCCAAGCCTTCGGCTTCAGATATTCGTAGCACCCCTCGCGACCGCCCTCGCGGCCGAAGCCAGACTCGCGCTTGCCGCCAAAACCGGCAGAGGCATCGAAGAGGTTGGTCGCATTGACCCAGATGACGCCGGCGGCGAGCTTGGCTGCGACATGCAATGCCAGGCCGATGGTCTCGCTCCAGACACTGGCGGCAAGGCCGTAGCGCGTGTGGTTGGCAAGCTGGATCGCCTCTTCCGGGGTGCGGAAGGTCATGGAGACGGCGACGGGGCCGAAGATCTCTTCGGTCGCAACGATCGAGGTCGGCTGAACGCCGGTAAGCAGGGTCGGCGGATAGAAGCTCCCGCCCTTCGGCAGTTCGATCGTCGGTTGATGCAGGGCCGCACCTTCGGCGACACCCTTGGCGACCAGGCTTTCGATCCGGTGCAACTGCACCGGCGCGACGATCGCCGCCATGTCGATCGCCTTGTCGAGCGGATGACCGACGCGCAGCGTCTGCATGCGGCGCTTCAGCCGCTCGTAGAAGAGCGGTGCCACGCCTTCCTGAACGAGAATGCGCGACCCGGCGCAGCAGACCTGGCCCTGGTTGAACCAGATGGCGTCAACCACGCCTTCGACTGCGCCGTCGATATCGGCATCGTCAAAAACGATGAAGGGCGACTTGCCGCCAAGTTCGAGCGTCAGCGACTTGCCGGTGCCGGCGGTGCGCTCACGAATGAGGCGGCCGACCTCGGTCGAGCCGGTAAAGGCGATCTTGTCGATGTCCGAGTGCTCAACGATCAGCGCGCCGGTTTCGCCTTCGCCTGTGACGACGTTGAGCACGCCGGCCGGAAGACCTGCGGCAGCCGCGAGTTCGGCAAAGAGCAGCGCCGTCAGCGGCGTGAATTCCGCCGGCTTCAGGATGACGGTGTTGCCGAGCGCCAGAGCGGGCGCGACCTTCCAGGCCAGCATCAGGAACGGGAAGTTCCACGGAATGACCTGACCGACGACGCCGACCGGCAGTTGATCGGCAAACTCGGATTCCTGCAGCTGCGCCCAGCCTGCATGGTGATAGAAGTGGCGAGCGGCGAGCGGCACGTCGATATCGCGGGTCTCGCGGATCGGCTTACCGTTGTCGATCGCCTCGACGACCGCGATCAGGCGCGCGTGGCGCTGGATCATGCGGGCGAGTGCATAGAGATGGCGGGCGCGGGCATGGCCCGGCAGCTTTGCCCAGGGGCCTTGCGCCTTGCGGGCAGCGGCAACCGCATCGTCGACGTCCTTGGCACCACCGAGTGCTACCTTTGCAAGCAGCTTGCCGGTTGCCGGCTCGTTGGTCTCAAAGGTCTTGCCGGACGCGGAGGCAACGAAGGCGCCATTGATGAAGTGGCCGAATTCGCCCTTGTGGCGCACCAGCCACTGACGGGCTTCGGTGTCGGCCTCGGGTGCTGGACCATAGGACATTTCGTCAAAATACCTTGCGACAGTCATCGGGATCATCCAATCGGGTGACGGTTGAGGGCCGAGTAGGCGCCGGTAACGTGATGTTCGAGCTGGCGCTCGATATCGGCGAGCAGGCTCGATGCGCCGATGCGGAAGAGGTCCGGTTCGAGCCATTCACGGCCGAGCTCGTCCTTCATCAGGAACTGGTAGTTCAGGATATCCTTGGCAGCCGAGATGCCGCCGGCCGGCTTGTAGCCGACTTTCAGGCCGGTCCGCTCCTGGTAGGCGCGGATCATGCGCAGCATGATGAGCGTCACCAGCAGCGTGGCGTTGACGCCTTCCTTGCCGGTCGAGGTCTTGATGAAATCGGCGCCGGCCATCATGCAGACGAGCGAGGCGCGCGCGACATTGCGCAGCGTCTTCAGGTCACCTGTCGCCAGGATCGCCTTCACATGGGCGTCGCCACAGGCGGCGCGGAAGTCACGCATCTCGTCATAGAGCGCCTGCCAGTTGCCGGTCAGCACGTGCTCGCGGGTAATGACAATGTCGATTTCCTTGGCGCCGTCGGCAACCGACGCCTCGATCTCCCGCAGCTTCACGTCATGCGGGATGAGACCAGCTGGAAAACCGGTGGAGACGGCCGCAACCGGAATACCGGAACCTTCCAGTGCCTCGACAGCCGTCGAAACGAAACGGTGATAGACGCAGACCGCGCCTGTGGTGATGCCGCGACCGCCCATGCCCACGGCTTCGAGCAGATCCTGGCGCACGGGCTGACGCGCCTTGGCGCAGAGGCGCTTGACGCGCTCCGTCGTGTCGTCGCCATTGAGGGTCGTGAGGTCGATGCAGGTGACGGCTTTCAGCAGCCAGGCGGCCTGCGCATCCTTCTTGACGGTGCGACGGCCCGGCAATGTCGCGACGCGGCGCTCGGCTGCCGACAGGTTGACGCGCTGGTCGAGCACCCAACCAAGATCCAGATCGATACCATCGTTGCGCGGCCAGTTATGGCCCGACGCCGGCAAATGCGCTGCTTTCGACGCGCCGGCTTTCACAGCAAGGTCTTCCAAGTGAGAACTCCCTGTCGCGGCACTGACGCACATTCAAGGCGCACTCGCCGGGATAATCAAATTTGTTATTTTTCTACCTATTTTTGTGACTATTCCATCAAACCATGAGCGTGTCAAGGGAAGCCGCGACCGTGATTAGTCGTCACTCGCCCAATCACGGGCTAGAGGCCTGGTATCTCTGTCTCGCCTTCTTCGGTGATAACCGAGCGGAAAGCCCTGACCGGAGCAAAGAATGCCGGCTTCAACTTGCCGATTTTGCTGAGGTCGACGACGAGATGGCTTTCGCGCGCGAGCGAGATGACCTTTTGCTTCACAGCCACCTCATGGAAATGGACGCAGGTCGCGCCGCGACCGGGGTCGACCCCAGCCGCTGAAAGGAAGGCGACATTGATCCCGAGCGAATCGAGAGTCTCCAGCCCGGAATTACCGGAGAAGGATGCCGAGGCCGGGTGATATACGCCGCCCAGCATGACGATCCGCACGTTCGGTTTGTGGGTCAGTTTTCCCGCAACGTTTAGCGAGTAACATACCGCAGTTATTGAATAATTCTCTGGAATAAGATCGACGAGATATTCGAGCGTTGTGCCGCAATCGATGAAGATCGTTTCGTCCGGGCGGATGTGGCGGGCAGCGTGGACGCAGGCATCCCGCTTGGCGGCGGCGTGACTATCGGCTTCGCGCGCGAGTTCATAGGGCGCGTCCCCTTCGATCTCGGTCGCCGGCACGATGTGCCCGCCGAGAAAGGCGAACTGGCCGGGATTGTCGGCGACATCACGGCGAATGGTCATTTCAGAGACGCCGAGCAGGGCCGCGGCGTCACGCAGGTGCAGAACCCTCCGCCCGGAAAGCGCCTCGGCTAGCTGGATGATGCGAGCAGTTTTGCGACTGACCATGGCCCTGTCCGTTTTCGCGCCATTTCGTGGTTTCGTTAGCCACGAACAATATTTGTGAAAATTATCACAAACCGCACTTGGCAAGCAAGAGGACTCACACGGACTGTAACGCTCCTTCTGCGTCTATTCGGGCCGTGTGCCCGCCTGAAACGGACGACGGCGGGCCGATCGGCCCGCCGCACGGTGGTCAATAGGCGCGGGCGCCGTTTCAGACGGCGATGGGAGCGGTTCTCTCCGCGAGCCAACGCGATGTCTCTGCATCAAGCAGGCCATCCATCTCGCGCACGACGCGACTGTGGTAGGCGTCGACCCATCGGCGTTCCGCCTGCGTCAGCAGGCCGATATCGGCCAAGCGCAAGTCGATCGGCACCAGCGTCAGGCTGCGGAAGCTCCGGAAGCCATCGCCGTCATCGACCACCTCGACCTGGTTTTCGATGCGGATGCCGTAGGCGCCGGCCTTGTAATAGCCGGGCTCGATCGTCGTGACGATGCCGGGCTTCAGTTCGATCTCGTTGACGCGGCGATCAAAGCGCTGGGGTTGCTCATGGACAGAAAGGAAATGGCCGACGCCATGGCCCGTGCCGTGGTCATAGTCGAGCCCGAGGTCCCAGAGCGGACGGCGGGCAAAGGCGTCGAGCTGGTGGCCGACGGTTCCCTTGGGGAACTTGAGCGACACCATGGAGATCAGCCCCTTGAGAACAGCGGTGTACGCGCGCCGGACTTCGTCATCGACAGGGCCGATCGCGGTCGTGCGCGTGGCATCGGTGGTGCCGGTCAGGTACTGCCCACCGGAGTCGAGCAGATAAATGCTGCCCTTGCGGATCAGGCCATTGCTCTTCTCGGTCGCCGCATAGTGACACATCGCAGCGTGGCCGCCTGCCGCCGAGATCGAACGGAAGCTCGGCTCGACGAAGCTTTCTGCCATCGTGCGGTAGGCAAGGATGCGCTCCTCCGCCTCGAGTTCGGTAACGGGTTTGCCACTCGCATCCCGCTCCAGGGCGTGCCGCTCGAGCCAGGCGAAGAAGCGTATCCAGGCAGCACCATCCAGACGGTGGCAGTCACGGAAGCCCGCAAGCTCGGTCGTGTTCTTGTGCATCTTGGCAAGCGTGATGGGGCTTTTCGCAAGCTGCACCGTGCCGCCGGCGATGCGTGTTGCATGGGCAGTCGCCGAGGGGGCAAAGCCGGGATCGATCAGCGCCGTTCGTCCGGCCGCCACCGCCTTGACGCGTGCAAGCAGTTGTCCGGGCTCGGCCATCGCGACATCGTCGAGCTCGAAATCGGAGAGATCGTTCGGGAGCTTGCGATGATCGACCAGCCATTCCGTCTGCCCGGCGCGGTCGAAAATCAGGAAGGATTGCGGCATCGGGTTGAAAGCGACGTCCCGGCCACGGACATTGAGGAACCAGGCGATGTTGTCGGGCTGCGCCTCGATCAGGAGATCGGCCCCCTGCTCCGCCAGCATGGCGGCGATGCGGCTCCTCTTCTCGGCAACGCTTTCGCCGGAATAGGCGACCGGGAAGGCCATGATCTTGCCGAGCGGCTTCTCCGGCTGGTCGGTCCAGATCGCGTCGACAAGGTCTTCGTCGACGGACGTCCAGACGCCACCCGCCTGCTCAACCGAGCGGCTGCAGTCCGCATCCCAGGTGGAGGGCAAAAGCATGGCGTTAAAGCCGACGCGTTCGCCCTTGCGCAGATTGTTCTTCAGCCAATCCTTGAGCGGTGCGTCATAGAAATGTTCGATCGCGAAGGTCCCGAGATCCACTTCGTCGCGCACCTGCACCTGGTAACGGCCGTCGACGAAGATCGCTGCACGGTCGCGCATGACGATCGCCACTCCCGCTGAACCGGTGAATCCAGTGACGAAGGCCAGGCGATGGTCATGTGGCGCGCAGTATTCGCCCTGATGTTCGTCGAAGCGCGGCACGACGTAGCCGTCGAGCCCGGTCTCCGCAAGCTTGCGCCGCAGCGCGCCAATCCGGCTGGAGATATCCGGCCTTGCTCTCGTATCCATGATGTCTTTCCTATCCAGTGGAGTTTCAGGCGTCGCCGATCGTTTCGGCGAAATGGCAGGCGGTTATGCCCGATCCGACCGGGCGGAGCGCCGGCTTCTCTCGGCGGCAAAGCTCGGTCGCGTGCGGGCAGCGCACGTGGAAAGGGCAGCCGGGCGGGATGGCAAGAGGGCTCGGCAGTTCGCCGACAAGTGCCGGCGCGCGACGCCTGGCGCCTGGGTCAAGCGACGGTGCGGCAGCCAGCAACCCCTTGGAATAGGGATGCATCGGCTTTGAAAACAGCGCCTCCGACGGGCCGATTTCGACGATGGCGCCGAGATAGATGACGGCGACCCGGTGCGAGACATGGCGCACGAGCCTGAGATCATGCGCCACGAACAGCACCGTCAGGCCCAGCTCGTCCTGAAGCTCGATCAGCAGGTTGACGACCTGCGCCTGCACCGAAACGTCGAGCGCGGAAACGAGTTCGTCGGCGACCAGACAGGTCGGCTCCAGCGACAGCGCCCGCGCAATGCCGATGCGCTGGCGCTGGCCACCCGAGAATTCGTGCGGATACTTGTCGGCGGCGCCTTTGGGCAACCGCACCAGCTCCAGCAGCTCGTCGACCCTTCGGTCGATCGCCGCGCCCTCGCGCATGCGATGCACCGTGATCGCCTCCCGCAAGGTGTCACGCACGGTCATGCGGGGATTGAGCGAGGTGTAGGGATCCTGAAACATCATTTGGACGCGCCGGTTATAGGCGCGTCGCCTCGCTCCCTTGAGGCCGACGACGCTCTCGCCCTTAAACAGAATATCGCCTGATGTCGGCCGGTGCAGGCCGGCGATCAGGCGCGCGAGTGTCGACTTGCCGCAGCCGGATTCGCCGACGATCCCGAGCGTCTCGCCGGGCATCACATCGAGATCGATGCCGTTGACCGCCGAGACGACCTGCTGCGGGCGCCGGGCGAGCGTGTCGGACAACGAACGCCGTTTCTCGAACTGGATCGACAGCGCACGGAGCGAGAGCAGGGGCGGTGCACTTATCTGGGCAGGAATGGTGGTCATTGCGCCGCCTCCCGCGGTCCGAAATGCGCTTGGGCGTCGTCAAGATGGTGGCACGCAACCAGCCGCGACGAACCGCTTGCTGCGAGCGCGGGCCGAATGTCAGGACATTCGCGACCAGCGACCGGGCAGCGGGCGCTGAAGGCGCAGCCGGGCGGCAGCGCATTCAGTGCCGGCGGCGCACCGGGAATGGAATAGAGCGGTGTTCGTGGCGCAACGTCACGCGGGATCGAGCGCAGCAACCCGAGAGAATAGGGGTGACGCGCATCGGCGATCACATCGGCAGCCGTGCCAATCTCACAAAGCCTGCCGCCATACATGACGGCGACACGGTCGCAGGTCTCGGCAACGACACCCATGTCGTGGGTGACGAGGATGACCGCCATTCCGAGATCGCGGCTCAGCGACTGGATGAGCCTGAGGATCTGGTCCTGGATGGTGACGTCAAGCGCCGTCGTCGGCTCGTCCGCCAAAAGCAGGTTCGGATTGGAGGCGAGCGCGATGGCGATCATCACCCGCTGACGCATGCCACCGGAGAACTCGTGCGGGAAATCGTCGAGACGATTGCGCGCACCGGGGATGCCGACGAGATCGAGCAGTTCGATCGCCCGAGCCTTTCGCGCCCTTGCGTCGAGGTCCGTATGCGCCACGAGGTTTTCGGAGATCTGCAGGCCGACGCTGAGCAGCGGATTGAGCGACGACATCGGCTCCTGGAAGATCATCGCGATTTCGCGGCCGCGAATGCGCCGCAGACGCGTCTCGTTCAGCGGTACGAGATCCTGGCCGTGCCAGAGGATTTCGCCGGCGACACGGCCGCGCGGCCGGATGATGCCGAGGATCGAGCGCAGCGTGATGCTCTTGCCCGAGCCGGATTCACCGACAAGCCCGAGGATTTCCCCCTGCCCCACCTGGAACGAGACGTCGTCGACGGCGACCAGTGGGCGGTCATGCGGACCGAACTCGGTGCGAAGGTGCCTGACGTCGAGCACGACAGCTTTTTCTGTGCTTTTCATCTCAGCGCCCCTTTGGTCGAAGCAGGTCGGCAAGGGCGTCGCCGACGAGGCTGAAGCCGAGCCCGGTCAGAACGATGGCGATGCCCGGCATCAGGCTCATCCACCAGGCCGTCATCAGGAAGTTGCGGCCCTCGGCGATCAGGACACCCCATTCTGCTGCCGGCGGCTGCGCGCCGAGGCCGAGATAGCCGAGCGACGAGCCGAGCAGGATGGCGAGCGCCATGTCGGTCATCCAGTAGACGAGGATCGGCGAGATCGCGTTTGGCAGAAGATGGCGGAAGATGATGCGGCGATCGGAATAGCCGAGCACCCTGCCGGCGGCAGCATAGTCGTTGGCCTTCTGCGCCATGATTTCGGCTCGGGTCAACCGGGCGTAATAGACCCAGTTCACCGCGGTGATCGCCACATACATGTTGACGAGGCCGGGACCGAGGACGGCGACGATCGCGATCACCAGGACCAGGAACGGAAAGGTGATGATCGCATCGACGCAGCGGCCGAAGATCACGTCGGCAATGCCGCCGTAGTAGCCGACAAAGGCGCCGACGGTGAGCCCGATCAGGAGCGCGAAGATCGTCGCGAAGAAGGCCATCTGCATATCGACCCGATAGGCCCAGATGACGCGCGAGAGCACGTCGCGGCCGAAATTGTCGGTACCGAAGGGATGCGCAAGGCTCGGCCCCTGCTGGATCGCCTGCAGATCGAAGGCGAGCGGATCGTAGGGCGCAAAGACCTGGGGGAACAGCGCGAATGCGAGGGACAGGCCGAGAATGGCGATGCCGACGACGAAGGACGGGCGGGTGAAGGCGCGCGCCAGAAATGCGGCCAGCCGTCCCCGCGTCCGCGGATGGGTTTGGGTCAGGACCGTCATGATTGGCGAAGCCTCGGATCGAGCAAGGATTGCACGACGTCCGTCAGCAGGAAGACGACGGAGACGAGCACGGCGAAGGTGAGCGTCAGGCCCTGGATCAGCGGATAGTCGCGGGCAAAGATCGCCTCCAGCATCAGCCGGCCGACGCCGGGAATGGCAAAGACCGTCTCGGTCACCAGCGTGCCGCTCATCAGGTTGCCGATCGACAAGCCGAGCAGCGTCACGGTCGAGACGAGCGCATTGCGCAGCACGTGCCGTGTCATGATGATCCGCGGCGAAAGACCCTTGGCCCGCGCGAACTGCACGTAGTCGGCGTCGAGCACCTCGATCAGCGAGGCCCTGAGATTGCGAAGGATGATCGCCGAAGTATAGAGCGCGACGCTGAGTGCCGGCAGGATCAGATGGTAGAGATTGGCAAGAAAGGTCTTGCCGTAGCCACCGACAGGAAACCAGCGCAGTTGCGCCGCCAACACCGTCAGCAGTAGGAGCCCGATATAGAAGACGGGCATGGAAAGGCCGACCTGAAAGACGCCGCGGATGGCGACATCGACCGGGCTGTTGACGCGTGAAGCCGCGAGAAACGCCAGCGGTCCCGCGAGAAAGACCGCGAGCGCGACCGAATAGAGCGCCAGGAAGATCGTCGTCGGCAAGCGGCTGAGAATGACCTCGGTCACCGGCGCTTTCAGCATGATCGAGCGGCCGAGATCGCCGGTCAGCGTGTTCTTGACGAAGACGAGGAACTGCATCGGCAACGGCTGGTCGAGACCGAGATTGTGCCGGATCTGTTCGAGCTGGGCATCGGTCGCCTTGGCCTCGGCCATGGCGATCGCCGGGTCGCCCGGCAAAAGGCGCACGAGCAGGAAGATGAAGACCATCACCAACAGGAACGTCGGGATGATCTGCAGCAGCCGTGCCACGAGATAGGAAAGTGAGGGCATGGTTCCAACCTTCAACGGAAAACCGGGCGGCTTGCCGCCCGGCTCTCTCTGATCGTTCCGCTATCAGTCGGCGCGCCAGGCTTGCGAGAAGTCGTTGGCGCCGAGCGGCGTCTGGACGTAGCCCTCGATCGACTTGGAGACAGCGACGGCGAAGGGCGTTTCGAACAGGAAGAGCAGCGGCGCTTCCGCCGCGTAGATTTCCTGCATGCGCTTGTATTCGTCCTTGCGCTTGGCCGGATCGGTCTCGACGTTGGAGGCTTCGAACAGCGTGTTGAATTCCTGGTTGTTCCAGCCCGTACCGACGGCCTGGCGCTGCTTGTAGTAGCCGAGCCAGCCGGTCACCTGCGCCGGGTCATTGACGTCGTTCGCCCAGCCGTAGGTGTGGATATCGAAATCGCCGGAGCGGTTCTTCTCGCCGCGCGTCGGGTTGTCGACCTGCTCGACCTTGAGATTGACACCGAGCGGCGCCCACATCTGCTGGAGTGCGGTAAACAGCGTCGCATCGTCAGCGCTGCCTGCAAGCGTGGTGAGCTTCACCTCGAAGCCGCCGCTAAGACCGGCTTCCGCCAGCAACTGCTTGGCCTTCTCCGGATCATAGGGATAGAGCGGCTCGGGGCCATAATGAAGCTGCGTCGCCGCAGACATCAGCGAGGTCATCGGTTTGCCGGTATCGAAGGTCACGAGCTTGATCAGCACGCTCTTGTCGGTCGCGTAGTTCAGCGCCTGGCGCACCTTGATGTCCGCAAGCGGGTTCTTCGCGCCGTCCTTCTTCGCCTCGCGCGTATTGATCGGTGCATAGACGATGCGGGTCGATGGGAAGAGCTCCATCTTCAGGTTCGGATCGGCCCCGAGTTCGCCGACGCGGGCAAAGGGAATGAACTCGGCCGCGTCGACTTCGCCGGCCTGCAGCTTGAGGATGCGGGTCGCATCATCCGGAATGACGAGGAATTCCACCCGGTCGAGATAAGGCAGCGGCTTGCCGTCTTCGCCCTGGCGCCAGTAGTTCGGGTTGCGCTCGAAGCTCATGCTCGAGCCCTGCACGTGGCTCTTCATGACGAAAGGCCCCGAAGTGACTGGACCGGCAGTGAAGAAAGCGCGCGCCTTTTCCTGATCCGTGGCACCTGCCGCCTTTTCGAAGGCCGCCTTCGGCATGATGCCGGTATTGAAGGTTGCGAGGATCGAGATGATCGTCGGGTCGGGGTTCTTGAGCGACACGGTGATCTTGTTGCCATCGGCCGTGACCTTGTCGACAGCGCCGAGCAGCCCGGCCCAGGGACCGAGTTCGGCATTGCGCGCCCGGTCCAGCGAGAAGACGACGTCAGCGCCGGTCAGTTCCGAGCCGTCGGAAAATTTGAGGCCGCTTCGAAGCGTCAGGGTAATGGTCTTGCCGTCAGCCGAAACCTCGTGAGCCTCGGCGAGACCCGGCACGATCGAACCATCGGGGCCGTTGCGCAGCAGCGTTTCATAGAGACCGTTCACCATCCAGAGATCGGGATTGCGGTCGGCATAGACGGGATCGATGACGGTCGAGTCGTCGTAGCGCGCGAATGTCATCGCGCCGCCGCGTTCGATCGCAAATGCCGAGGTGGCCGCAAGCAGCCCCAGTGTCGTGCCGAGCAGGATAGGCAGTATACGTTTCATCTCACTCCTCCTTTTGACCGCAGCCGCCATCGATCGTGCGTCGAACACGCTTATTGGATATTGGATCCAATTTTTCTTAGTGTTTTTTGCCGCCGACGGATTGCCGCGAAGACGTTCTTGTAGTTCCCCTTTTCAAGAAGGCTGGCATTCGATCTGATCGGCTTGCCGAACCAACTTTAGTTGGACTAAAGTACATCGACAGACGTGAGTCAAGCGGAAAGAAAATCATGCCACTGAAGATCGAAGAGGCGCCCGAAGCCCATGAATGCGCCTCCCTCCCCGAAACCGCGACGCCCGCCTCGCTCGGGCAGATGCTGAGAGCCCGTCGCAAGGAAATCGGTAAGACGATGAAGGACGTGGCGCGCGAAGCCGGTCTGACGGAGGGCTTCATCAGCCAGATCGAGCGCGGCATCTCTACTCCGTCACTGATCTCGCTTTACAACGTCGCAAACGCGCTTGGCACCAGCGTCGATACTTTCCTGTCGCAGCCGCCGCAGCATTCGCATTCGATGGTTTCGCACGCGGGCAAGCGCACCGGCTACAATGTCGAGACCAAGGAACGCGTCTACGAACTGATCGAGCGCGGCTTTCCCGGTGCGGCACTCAACGGCTGCATCACGCATATGCCCGAAGGCTACGCCTCCGAACTGACCAGCCACGAGGGGGAGGACTTCCTCTACCTGATCGACGGCGAGATGCTCTACGAGATCGACGGCAAGGAATATCTGCTAAAGGCCGGCGACACGCTGCACTTCCCGGCCTCGCTGCCGCATCGCGCCCGCAATGTCGGCGCGGGACCGGCCCGAGAACTCTGGGTCGGCACCACCCGGATCATAAAGGAAGACTGAGCCAGCAGGCTTGGCCTAAGGGTCGTTGCCATAAGGTACGGGCCGCAACCAGGCGGCCCGCAAATGCAGACGTTACTGTTTGCGCGGCCAGGTATCGGCGAGGCGGTAGCCGGCCGGCCACGGATCTGCCGGGTCGAGCATCACCTGGTGCGTGCCGGTGATCCAGGCACGGCCGGAGATTTCCGGCACGATCGCCGGGCGCCCGCCGACGGTGGCTTCACCGACGATCCGGCAATCAAACGTCGAATCAATGATGGAATGGCCGCTGAAGCGCTGGCCGACCTTCATCACCCCACGGGCATGCAGCACCGCCATGCGCGCCGAGCAGCCGGTCCCGGTCGGCGAACGATCGAGTTTGGCCGGCTGGATCACAACGGTGTTGCGACCGTGCAGGACCCCGTCCCTTTCCTCGATCGGCAGCGTCAGCTGGCAGAAGGAGATATGGTTCCATTCCGGGTTTTCCGGATGGGTGAAGCCGAGCTGCTCGTTGGCAGCGCGCGTGATCTTGATGCCGGTTTCGGCAAGCTCCCGCGCCTCGTCCGGCGTCACCGAGAAACCGAGCGCCCGTGCGTCGGTGATGACGAAGCTGTCGCCGCCATAGGCGGTATCGACGGTCAGAGTGCCCAGCCCCTCGACCTCAAGCTTGGCGTCGAGCTTGTCGGCAAAGGACGGAACATTGGTGACGGTGATCCGCTCGGCCTTGCCGTTGCGGCACTGGGCAACGACGTTGACCAATCCGCCCGGCGCTTCCAGCACCATGTGCGTTTCCGGCTCCTGCATCGGTACGATGCCGCTGTCGAGCAGCACGGTCGAAACGCAGATCGAGTTGGAGCCGGACATCGGCGGCGTATCCTCGGGCTCCATGATGATGAAGCCCATGGTCGCACGCGGGTCCTTCGGCGGGACAAGCAGGTTGATGTGACGGAAGACGCCACCGCGCGGCTCGTTGAGCACGAAATTGCGAAGCGTCTGGTCTTCGGCGATGAAGCGACGCTGTTCCCAGAGCGTGTTTCCGGGCGGTGGCGCAACGCCGCCGACGATGACGTCGCCGACCTCACCCTCCGCGTGGCAGGAAACGATATGGACGACCTTGTTGCTGCGCATGCCCTTGCTCCTTCCGTGCTGGTGGACGGGCGCCACCCGGACGCGCCGACGCCCTTCGCATCGACCGCCGTCCTACATTACCGGAATGATCGCGCGACGGCGCAGAACCCGGCGAAAAGACTCATAGAAAAATTGGATCCAATATACAATCTGAAATATTCGAAATCGCTGCGAGCACCCAACGCCTCTGTTGCCCGACGCCAGGATTGGACCTATGACCATTGACCAACAGCGCGAAAACGCTTCAGAATTCGCCGATCCGGAAGGTTTGGCCAGCAGGGTTTGAACACGATGAAACTCGATGCCGTCGACGTCAGGCAAGCCGCCTCAGCCGCCGATATCGTCTATGAGGCCTTACGCAAGGCGATTATCGAAGGCGACATCGCCGAGGGCGAGAACCTGCGCCAGGACCACATCGCCCAGATGTTCAACACCAGCCGCATCCCGGTACGCGAGGCACTGTCGCGACTAGAGCAGCACGGCCTGATCACCACCGAACGCTACAAGGGCGCCGTTGTCGCCGGTCTTTCGATCGAGGAGATCGAGGAAATCTTCGATTTCCGGGCGCTCATCGAGGCCGAAGTCATCCGTCTTGCCGTGCCCAATCTCGACCGCCGCACGCTGGAGCTTGCACGCCAGCATTGCGAGGAGTTCGAACAAGAGGACAACTCCGACCGTTGGGGCGAAATCAACCGCAACTTCCACTACAGTCTCTACGAGGCAGCGCGGCGTCCTTACTACCTGCAGATCGTCCGCGCCTCGCTCGATCGCATCGACCGCTACCTCCGGGCGCAGTTGACGCTGACCTCAGGCGTCGCCCGGGCGCGTCGCGAGCACAAGGCGATCCTGGATGCCTGCATGGCGCGCGACGCCGAGCGCGCGAGTGCGCTGACGCGTGACCATATTTTGGACGCCGGCCGTTCATTGACGATCTTCCTCAGAGAACAACGAGGCTAGCGGCGCAGGTTCGCCGCGCCCCGGGCCATCTGTCATAATAGTTTGATTTACATATCGTTTTATCTTGTTTCATTCTGGATCGGTATTTGATCCTTCACTCCCGGACTCCCGCTCAAATTGCACGGCGCGTCGACCTCTCCTCGGTTGACAAGCGGAGCGGAAGCCTGAAAAGTGAAGCCCCTATCGAGACCGGCAGCGTTGGGAGGACTTGATGTCTGTGCGCGCGTTTTTCGGCCTTTCCACCCTCTTCTTGTCGATTTTGACCGCCGGCATCCCCGCCGTTGCCCAGGAGAGTGGACGGCAGATCGAGATCACCAAGGACGGCGACTATTTCGGTTTCGACCTCCGGACCGAACAGAACGTCTCGCTCGACGAATGCCAGCAGACATGCATCGCGGATCAGGCCTGCCGCGCCTTTACCTACAATCCCAAGGTGAAGTGGTGCTTCCTCAAGTCCGACTATAACCAGCTCAACACCTTCCCCGGTGCCGTCGCCGGAAAGGTCGTGCAGCCGCAGGCCACACAAGCCGACATCGGGGCGCCGCCGCGCCTGAAATTCCTGTCGGATCAGATCCTGCAGGATGCCCGCAACACCAAGGCCAATCTGGCGCTGGCCGACGACCAGCAGGGCATGGGCGTCAATACGCTCATCGACATGGCGCGCGGCCAGGCCGGCATGGGCAATATCGAAAATGCGCTGAAGGCCTTCCAGGGCGCGCTGGCGATCACGCCCGATGACGCCGAGCTTTGGCTGGAGGCGGCGCGCACGGCAAACCGCATCACCAACAATTCGGCCGTGTCAATGCAAGCCGCGATCGCGGCGATTAACGGCTATGAACTGACCCGCACGACCGAAAGTCGAGCGCATGCGCTTGCCGTCATGGCGAAATCGCTCGAAGGCGCCGAAAACTTCCGCGCCGCCTTGAACGCCTACAAGGCGAGCCTGGAACTGGTGAAGGCGAAATCGGTCGAGGCGGCCTATCTCGATCTCAAGCAGCGCAAGGGCTTCCGCGTCGTCGAACATACGATTGATTCCGATGCTGCAACGCCGCGCGCCTGCGTGCAGTTCTCCGAGCAGCTTTTAAAGAGCGGCGCCGATTATGCCTCCTTCGTCACCGTCAATGGTGCCGCTCCGAAGGCGCTGGAAGCCAAGGGCGACCAGATCTGCATCGAAGGCCTTTCGCATGGCGAACGCTACAAGCTGACCCTTCGCACCGGCCTGCCCTCCACTGTCGACGAAGTGCTTGAGGCGCCGGTGACACTCGACATCTATGTCGCGGACCGCGCCCAGATGGTGCGCTTCACCGGTGACAGCTTCGTGCTGCCTTCGACCGCACGCCGCGGCATCCCGATCGTTTCGGTCAATACCGACAGCGCCAAGCTGAAACTCTACCGCGTCGGCGACCGCAGCATCGCCCAGGTGCTGCAGAGCTCGCAGTTCCTGACCCAGCTCGACGGCTACAGCGCGCAGCGCATCGAAGACGAAATCGGCGAACTCGTCTGGCAGGGCTCGATCGACATCGAGCGTGACGTCAACAAGGAGGTCGTTACCAGCTTCCCGGTCGACGAAGCGTTGCCTCAACGCAAGCCCGGCGTCTATGTCCTGACCGCCGCACCGACCACCGGCGTCAGCCAGGAATGGGACGCCCGCGCGACGCAGTGGTTCGTCGTTTCCGATATCGGCATCTCCACATATGCCGGCACCGACGGGCTGAACGTCTTCGTACGCTCGCTGGCCACGGCCGAGCCTATCGAAGGTGTGGAACTGCAGCTCGTCGCCAAAAACAACGAGATCCTCGGCACGGCGGTGAGCGATGGCGATGGCCGCGTCACCTTCACGGCGGGCCTGATCCGTGGCACGGCCGGCCTGACGCCTGCGGTGATCACCGCCAAGAAGGGTGAAGACGATTACGTCTTCCTCGACATGAGCCGCGCCGGTTTCGACCTTTCCGACCGCGGCGTCACGGGCCGCGCGGCTCCCGGCGCCATCGACATTCTCGCCTGGACCGAGCGGGGAATCTACCGCGCCGGCGAGACGGTGCATGCAGCAGCGCTTGCCCGCGACGTCGATGGGATGGCGATCGAGAACCTGCCGCTGACCTTCGTCTTCCTCCGGCCGGATGGTGTCGAATACCGCCGCATGACCAGCGCCGGTGGCAAGCTCGGCGGCCATACGCTTGACCTCGATACCCAGGCAAACGCCATGCGCGGCACCTGGACGATGCAGATCTTCACCGATCCGAAGTCGCCTGCGATCGGCGAGAAGCAGTTCCTCGTCGATGACTTCGTGCCGGATCGCACCGAGTTCGACCTCACCAGCGACGCCAAGGAAATCGCCGTCGGCGAAACAGCAAGCGTGGCTGTCGACGGGCGCTATCTCTATGGCGCACCGGCCGCCGGTCTCGAACTCGAGGGCGAAGTGACGATCAAGCCGACGCGCGAAAGCGCTGCCTTCAAGGGTTACTCCTTCGGTCTCGCCGATGAAGAGGCGAGCGAGGACACGCGCCTGCCGCTCGAGGAACTTTCGCCACTCGACGAGGAAGGCAAATCCAGCTTCGACGTCCTGCTCGACGAAGTGCCCTCGACCACGCAATTGCTCGACGCAACCGTGACCGTGCGCATGCGCGAAGCTGGCGGCCGCGCCGTTGAGCGTTCGCTGAAACTGCCGGTGCGCGCCGAAGGCCCGATGCTCGGCATCAAGCCGGAATTCGAAGGTGAACTCGCCGAGAACTCGGTCGGCAAGTTCCGCGTCATCGCGGTGGATCCGGACGGCAGCAAAACCGCGATGCCCGGTCTCTTGTGGAAGCTGATCAGCGTCGAGCGCAATTATCACTGGTATCGCGACGGCAGCGCCTGGAAGTACGAACCCGTCGTCACCACCAAGCAGGTGGCAAACGGCAGCGTCGACCTGACAGAAGACGGCGGCGAGATTACCGTGCCCGTCGGTTGGGGGCGCTATCGCCTGGAAGTCGAGACGGCTTCGGTCGATGGCCCGACCTCGAGCGTCGAGTTCGACGCCGGCTGGTATGTCGCCGCAACTTCGACGGAAACCCCTGACGGCCTGGAAATCGCGCTCGACAAGGAGAAGTATGCGGTCGGCGACACCGCCAAGCTCAAGGTCTCGCCGCGCTTTGCCGGCGAACTGCTGGTGACCGTCGGCACCGAGAACCTGATCACGACGCAGACGGCTTCGATCGCCGCGGAAGGCGGCGAGGTCGACCTGCCGGTCACCGCCGCCTGGGGCGCCGGTGCCTATGTCACGGCCACGCTCTATCGGCCGGGCGATGCGCAGGAAAGCCGCATGCCGATGCGCGCCATCGGCATCAAGTGGCTCTCCGTTGATCCGGCCGAGCGCAAGCTCGCCGTCACGCTCGACGCGCCGGAAAAAATGGAACCGCGCAAGGCTCTCGACATCAGCCTCCAGGTCGCCGGTGCCGGCGCCGATGAGGAAGCCTATGTAACGATCGCTGCCGTCGACGTCGGCATCCTCAACCTCACCCGCTACGAGCCGCCAAATCCGGAAGCCTGGTACTTCGGCCAGCGGCAGCTCGGCCTCGAAATCCGCGACCTCTATGGCCGCCTGATCGACGGCTCGCTTGGCGCCACCGGAAAGTTGCGCACCGGCGGCGACGGCGGCCAGGTCGCGCTCCAGGGCAGCCCGCCCACGGAAAAGCTGGTCGCCTTCTTCGAAGGACCGGTGCAGCTTGACGGCGACGGCAAGGCCACCGTCAGTTTCGACATCCCGCAATTCAACGGCACGGCGCGGCTGATGGCCGTTGCCTGGACAAAATCCGGTGTCGGCCACGCCACCCGCGACGTGGTCATCCGCGATCCGGTTGTCGTCACCGCCAGCCTGCCGCGGTTCCTGGCGCCCGGAGACCGATCCGAGCTGAGGCTCGACATCGCCAACACCGATGCGCCGGCTGGCGACTACCAGATCCAGGTGACAACCAGCGGCCCGGCAACCGTGGAACAGCCGGGAACGGGCAACACGGTAACCCTGGATCAGGGTGGCCGCTCTTCCATCACCCTGCCGGTGGTCGGACAGTATCCTGGCAACGGCGTCGTCACCGTGGCGCTGACCGGTGCCAACGGCCTTTCTCTCGAACAGTCGCTCGATCTGCTTGTGCGTCCGGCAACCCTGCCGGTGACACAGCGGCAGGTGGTCGCGATCGCGCCGGGAAGCAGCCTGACGATCGACGGGCAACTGCTCGCCGACAGCATCCTGCAGGGCGCTTCGGTCAATCTCAGCGTCACCCGCTCCGCCGCCTTTGACATGCCGGCGCTGCTGATGACACTCGATCGCTACCCCTATGGCTGCACGGAGCAGACGACCAGCCGCGCGCTGCCGCTGCTCTACCTCAGTGAACTCGCCAAGCAGTCCGGCCTTGCCGATGACGAAGGCGTGACGAAACGGGTGCAGGAGGCGATCTACCGCGTGCTTTCTAACCAGTCGTCGTCGGGCAGCTTCGGCCTCTGGGGTCCGGGCTACGGCGACCTCTGGCTCGACGCCTATGTCACCGACTTCCTGACCCGCGCCCGCGAGCAGAAATACGACGTGCCGGAGGCCGCGATGGTTCAGGCCCTCGAAAATCTGCAGAACGGCGTCAGCTACGACACCAATGTCAAGGATCGCGGCAACGAGATCGCCTATTCGCTCTACGTGCTCGCCCGCAATCGGAAGGCCGCGATCAACGATCTGCGTTACTACGCCAATACGCTGATCAATGACTTCCCGACGCCGCTCGCCAAGGCGCACATCGCCGCGGCGCTCGCGCTCTACGGTGACGCTCAAGGCTCGCAGGATACGTTTGCCAATGCGGCGAACATGTCGACGGGCCTCGTCAATGTCAGCCTGTCGCGCTCCGACTACGGCTCGTCGCTGCGTGACGGCGCGGCGGTGCTCGCGCTCGCGGCCGAAAGCCGACCGGTCCCGCCGATCGTTCCGGAGCTATCGAAAATGGTCGCCCGCGAATGGGAGCAGAAGACCTATACCAGCACCCAGGAACAGGCTTGGATGCTGCTTGCCGCCCGCGCCATCCAGAACGGCGACGAGGACATGGCGCTCGCAGTCAACGGCGCATCGAAGACCGGCAGCTATGCCGCCCAGATGACCGGCGACGCGCTGACCACCCATCCGGTCGTGATCCGCAACCAGGGAGCTGATCCGGTCTCGGCCGTCGTCACCACGGTCGCGGCTCCCGCCCAGCCGCTTTCGGCCGGCGGTGACGGCTTCACCATCGAGCGCACCTACTACACGCTGGACGGTGCCGAGGCCAACGTCATGGAAGCACGGCAGAACGAGCGCTACGTCGTCGTCCTGAAGATGACGGAGGCCAACGACTGGCCGTCGCGCGTGCTGGTCACTGACCTGTTGCCGGCCGGCTTCCAGATCGACAATCCGAGCCTCGTCGACAGCGCCCAGCTCAGCAATTTCGAGTGGCTCGGCGAAATCACCGCGACCCACACGGAGTTCCGCAACGACCGCTTCGTCGCGGCACTCGACCGCAGCACCGGGGCCGGCCGCGAGGTCACGCTTGCCTATGTGGTGCGCGCCGTGACCCCCGGTGTCTACGATCATCCGGCCGCAACGGTCGAGGATATGTACCGGCCGCAGCTTTCGGCCCGCACCGCGACCGGACGCATGGAGGTGTTGGCCGCGCAATAGGCTGGATCATGTCGATTGGGCGCAAACTGCTGATCGCCTTGCCCGTCTGCTTGCTTCTGACGGGGCTGACGGGCTTTGCGATCGAAAAGGCCGACGAGGCCTTCCCGCCTCCGCTTGCGGAGGCGGGCGTCGTCTCACGGGAGGTGGACGACGCCAATGGGCAGTTGCTGCGCGCCTTCGCGACACCCGCCGGCCTCTGGCGGCTGAAGACGACGGTCGACGATGTCGATCCGCAGTTTTTGAAGATGCTGATCGCCTACGAGGACCAACGTTTCGAGGAGCATTCCGGCGTCGATTTCCTGGCGCTCGGCCGCGCCGCGCTGCAATTCGTCAGCAACGGCCGGATCGTCTCGGGCGCCTCGACGCTCTCCATGCAGGTCGCGCGGCTGATCGAACCGCGGCAGCAGCGTTCCATCACGGCCAAGCTGCTGCAGATTGCCCGTGCGATCCAGATCGAGCGACGGCTATCCAAGGACCAGATCCTCAATCTCTATCTCACTCATGCCCCCTATGGCGGCAATATCGAGGGCGTACGTGCAGCAAGCCTTTCCTGGCTCGGCAAGGAGCCGAAGCGGTTGACCGCTGGCGAAGCAGCCCTGCTCGTCGCGCTACCGCAACTGCCGGAAAAGCGCCGCCCGGACCGCAACCACCCGGCCGCCGTCGCCGCCCGCGAACGGGTGCTCACTCGCTTGGCGGTTGCAGATGTGATCGGAGACGGTGAAGCGGAGCGCGCGATCGCCACCTCCGTCCCCTCGCGACGGCTGCAGCTTCCCGCCTATGCCGCCCATCTCGCCGAGCGGGCGTTGCGCAAGGATCCGCAGGCGGTTCGGCACCAGACAACCCTACGCCTTGCCGTTCAGCGCAACCTCGAAGCCGTGGCAAGGGATGGCGCTACCAAGCTGGGGCCGAAGGTTTCGGTCGCCATGGTGATGGCCGATGCGAAGACCGGAGAGATCGTCGCTTCGGTCGGATCGGCCGACTATTTCGATGCGCGCCGCTCCGGCTGGATCGACATGACCCGAATCACGCGCTCGCCGGGTTCGACCCTGAAACCTTTCATCTACGGCCTTGCTTTCGAAGAAGGGCTCGTCAGCCAGGAGACGATCATCGAGGATCGGCCGGCGGATTTCTTCGGTTATCGCCCACGCAATTTCGACATGAGCTATCAGGGCGATGTCAGCGTGCGCGAGGCGCTGCAATTGTCCCTGAACGTGCCGGCGATCCGCCTCCTCGACGCTGTCGGCCCCGCCGAGCTGATGATGCGCTTCCGCCGTGGCGAGGTGAAACCGGCGCTTCCCGCTGGCGAAGCGCCGGGACTTGCGATCGGTCTTGGCGGTGTCGGGCTTTCGTTGCGTGATCTCGTCCAGCTCTATGCCGCCCTCGCCAATCGCGGCTTCCCGCTGCGGCTCGGTGACGGCGTCGATGGTAAGCCCGGCCTGATCGAAGCCGAACCGCTGCTGTCTCCGGTTGCCGTCTGGAATGTCTCCGATGCGCTCTCCGGCGTGTTGCCGCCGACCGGCAGCCGTCAGCGTGGCATCGCCTACAAGACCGGCACCAGCTATGGCTACCGCGATGCCTGGTCGGTCGGCTATGACGGCCGCCATGTGCTCGGGGTCTGGGTCGGACGGCCCGACAACGGCGCGGTTCCCGGTCTCACCGGCTATGGCAGCGCCGCCCCCATTCTCTTCGAAGGCTTCGCCAAGTCAGGCTTCGGCATCGCGCCACTGCCCGATGCGCCGGCCGGTGCAATCCGCATTTCGCAGGCGGAACTGCCGATCAGCCAGCGCCGTTTCTCGCTGACTGCGAGCGGTCTCGTCAATGCCTCTGCCCGCGAACCGGCGCCGCAGATCGTCTTCCCGCCCGAGGGGGCGCGCGTCGAACTCGGCATGGACCACCAGGCAATCTCGCCGCTAACACTCAAGCTCCAGGGCGGGCGAGCACCGTTCCGGTGGCTTGCCAACGGTCGGCCCTTGCCGGAGCTGAGCCGTCGCCGGGTGACACAATGGCAGCCGGACGGCGTCGGCTATTCGACACTGACCGTCATCGATTCTGTCGGCCGCGCCGCCAGCGTGCGCGTGTTCATCCAGTAGCAGTGCTACGCTCACGCACCGCGTCGCCGGCCACCATCGCTTCGATCTCCTCCTCCAGCCGCGCCGCATCGAGCGGCTTGTGCAGGAGTAGATAGCCGCTTTCGGTCACCTCCTTGAGCCGCGCCGGAGATGTATCCCCGGAGAGGATCAGGGCCGGCACGTCCCGACCGAAATAGCGGCTGACGTCACGAATGGCTCCGATCCCCGTCTGCCCGTCTTCGAGACGATAGTCCGTGAGGACGAGGTCGACCGGCGCCTCATTCTGGCTTGCGGCCTTGGCGTGCTCGCGGCAGGCCGCTGCGGCGGAACGACCGGCATAGACGCGGTAGCCTAGCGTTGTCAGGAGCAATGCCGTCGCGTCCAGCGCGTCCCGCTCGTCATCAATGACGATGATGCCGCCGTTCTGCATAGCGGCAGTCGGGCCCGCGCGGTCGCTCTGCTGGACAAGGCGCGGCGCGGTCACCGGCACGATGATGGAAAAGGTCGAGCCGCGGCCTTCCTTCGAGACCACTTTGACCCGATGTCCGAGCAGTGCCGCGGTCCGCTCTACGATCGCAAGCCCCAGACCGAGCCCTTGCGTCCGGTCGCGCGCCGGGTTCGCGAGCTGGACGAACTCCTCGAAGACTGCCTCCTGCTCAGCCTTAGGGATTCCAACCCCCGTGTCCCAGACCTGGATTTCCACCTCGGCGCCACGGCGCCTGCAACCGAGCAGGACCGTGCCGGTCTGCGTGTAGCGAAAGGCATTGGAAATCAGATTGTCGAGAATCCGCTTCAGCATCATCGGATCGGTATCGACCCAGATGTCCGTCGTCATGACACGCCAGTCGAGCCCCTGCCCGCCGGCAATGCCAGCATATTCCGCCTTGAGATCGGAGAACAGTCGCCGCAACGCGACCGGCTCGCGCGCCACGGTCACGACACCGGCATCAAGCTTGGAAATATCCAGCAGGGCGTCCAGCAGACCGCTCAGATTGCCGATTACCGACCGCGCACGCTCGGCGAGCTCACGGGCACTTCTTGCCGGCACGTCGCCATTGCGACCCAGCGCGCCAAGCGTCGAGATGAAAAGGCCGAGCGCGTGGATCGGCTGGCGCAGATCGTGGCTGGCAGCGGCCAGAAAGCGCGATTTGGCGCGATCCGCACTTTGCGCCCTGTCGCGCTGTTCCTGCAGGCTGCCGATCAGCGACAGGTTTTCGAACCGGAGCCTTGCCGTTTCGGCGAGCGTCCGGTGGGTGACGCGGCTGTAATAGAGGTCGACCCCGAACAGACAGGTGGTGAAGATCAGATAGGTATCGTAGAGCGGCCCCTCGCCCAGGAAGCAGCGGATCGCGAATGGCAGCAGGATCGCTACCAGCGAACCGGCATAGGCCAGCGGAAAGGCCGACAGCGACGGCACCGCACCGCTGGCAATGCCCGTGATCACGATGCAGATGAAGGCAAGCGTCTGCGGCTCGTTCGGATGGAAGGCAAACCAGCCAAGCGCGCCCCAGAGGCCGCTCGAAATCCACGAAAGCAGCGTGAAGCGCCAGGCCCACCGGCGCCAGTCCCGGCTCCGCGCCTCACGTTTCTGCCGCCGGTAGCGCCAATCGAGAAGGATGCGGGCGATGGTCAGCAGGTAAAGTGCTGCGACCCAGGAAAGCAGGAGCTGCTCGGACAACAGATCGCGCAGGACATAGGCAACCGGCAGTGGAATTGCAAAATTGGCAAAAAGCACTGCGTAAGATTGACGAAATAATAAGTCTATCAGGAGAGGTTGCAGCTGTTCGCGAGTCTCCATTGCCGCTCTTCTCCCCGTATTGCGCGGTATCCGCTGAGAAATGCCCGAATTCGATGAAGGATTGCTTACATGCGCAAGCTACTGACGGTCGTGGTGGCCGACGATCACGCTATCGTCCGCGAAGGCCTGAAGCTGCTGCTCTCCACCATGGATCATGTATCGGTGGTTGCGGAGGCTGCCGACGGCGAGGCGCTGGCGAGCATCGTTCGCGCCGGTAGCACCGACCTGGTGATCCTCGATCTCGGCATGCCGGGCGTCGCTGGCGTACAGTTCATCAGCGAACTCAGGGCCATCGCCCCACGCATGAAGATCCTGGTACTGACCGCCAACATCGAGCCGCGAACCGTGCGTGCCACGATCGCAGCCGGTGCCAGCGGCTACCTGACGAAGAGCGGGGATCCGGCGGAATTGACTGACGCGCTTGATGCCATGCTGCGGAGCGAAATCTATCTCAGCCAGTCCGTGCGCTTTGCTGTCGACGATCCGCGCAGCCACCAGCCGCCTCCGGTGACCGACGTGGCCCTTTCGCCCATACCCCTCACCCGGCGCGAGATGCAGATCCTGTCGCTCGCGGCACAAGGGCTGACGTCCCGTGAAACCGCCGATCGCTTGGGCATCAGCCCGCTGACGGCGCGCAAACACCGCGAAAACCTGATGCGCAAGCTCAGCCTGCACAACGCGGCGGAGATCGCGGCCTATGCGGTGCGCATCGGCCTGCCGATCGGCTGACGTCCCCATTTCCTCTCCTTAGCCCGCGACGGTCACACTCCCTTAACCACCACATCATAGGTGCCGCTGCCGCGACGCCGAAATACGGCACCTGCCGTATATCGCCCAGACACAACCAGGAGTAGTCTTCCCGCCACATCGCGCCACGAAAACCGTGGCCCGGCGAAACGACACCGGCCCCGCGAGGGCCGGCCATATCGGGAGGAACCGCCATGCCTTCGGTGGAGCACTGGATTTCGTTCGCGCTGGCAACGGCGATCTTCGCTTTCATGCCTGGCCCCGCCATCCTCTACATGACGGCGCAAACATTGGCGCATGGTCGAAAAACCGGCCTTCTCGCGGCACTTGGCATCCATCTCGGCTGTTACGTTCATATCGCCGCCGCGGCTCTCGGCCTCGCCGCACTGCTTCACCACGCGCCGGTTCTCTATGCGGCGATCAAGCTTGCAGGCGCCGCCTATCTCGTCTGGCTCGGCGCAACCATGTTGCTTGGACTTGGCAAGCACTCCGCCCATACGGACGCGGTCAAACCGGGGGTACTGCGCGACAGCATCGTGGTCGAGATCCTCAACCCCAAGACGGCGCTGTTCTTCGTGACCTTCCTGCCGCAATTCGTCGATCCCGCGGCCTCGATTTCGGTATCGGCGCAGTTCCTGATGTTCGGCCTGCTGGCGAACCTTGCCTTGTCGGTGGCGGACGTCGCAGCGGTGTTCCTCGCTTCGTTCACGCTTGGGCGCTTCGCTGACGGCGACGGCCGTCTGGTGCCGCGCGCCTGTGGCTCGATCCTCATCGGCCTCGGCCTGATGCTCGCGAGCCAACCCATCTGATCGCCCGAAGACGGCCCGTGCCCACGTCACGAGCTTGGTGTATCCTCAAACACACTGAAGTCGAGGGGCGCACCATGCTGAATGCAACCGAGATCGCCAAGGCCACTGAAAGCCTGCATCAAGCAGAGCACGATCGAAAGCAGATCGGACTTCTATCGCTCAAGCACCCTGAGATGACCGTCGAGGACGCCTATGCGATCCAGGCGGCCTGGGTCCGGCGCAAGCGCGAGGATGGCCACCGCATCATCGGCTGGAAGATCGGGCTCACCTCCAACGCCATGCAGCAGGCGCTCGGCATCGACACGCCGGATTCCGGCGTGCTCTTCGACAATATGCTGTTCGACGACGGTGCAACCATACCCGCCGAACGCTTCATCCAGCCACGCGTCGAAGCCGAGATCGCCTTTATCATGAAAACCGGGCTCAAGGGCCCGCGCGTCAACATCGTCCAGGTGCTGAACGCTACCGACTATGTGATGCCGGCGCTGGAAATTCTCGACAGCCGCATCGTCCGCACGGATCCGAAGACAAAGAAGGCGCGCACCCTCGTCGATGCGATATCCGACAACGCCGCCAATGGCGGTCTCATCCTGGGCGGGCGTGCTGTGCGTCCCGATACGGTCGACATGCGCTGGATGGGCGCGATCGTTTCACGCAATGCGGTGATCGAGGAGACGGGGCTGGCCGCCGGCGTGCTCAACCATCCCGCTCGCGGCATCGCCTGGCTTGCCAACCGGCTGGCGCAGTGCGGCGACGCAATCGAACCTGGTCAGATCGTACTTTCGGGCTCCTTTATCCGCACCCTCGAAGCCAGGAGCGGCGACACGATCGTCGCCGACTTCGGCGCCTACGGCTCGGTGAGCTGCCACTTCGCATGAACGTGGACGATGACGGGCGCGGCACGCCCGTCACGCTGTTTCACTGCACCAGGATGGCGCGGAAATCGTTCACATTGGTGCCGGTCGGCCCCGGCTTGAAGAGATCGCCGAGCGCATCGAACGCCGACCAGCTGTCGTTCTTCTGCAAGAGTGCTGCCGCATCGATGCGTTGTGCGACCAGCCTTGCGATCGTCGTGTCATCGGCAAAGGCG
>NZ_JAEPRP010000018.1:0-32117 GCF_016652895.1 Ensifer sp. SSB1 | reverse complement strand
TCTTCCGACCCATCGATGCCGTCGGTATCGGCGGCGAGCGCCGAGACGCCCTTGGCACCGTCGATCCCGAGCGCCAGCGCCAGCAGGAACTCGCTGTTGCGACCGCCCTTGCCCTTGCCGCGGATGGTGACGGTCGTCTCTCCGCCGGAGAGAACGACAACCGGCTTGGTGAACGGCCGGCCGCGGCCGGCAACCTCCCGGGCGATTGCCGCGTGGACACGACCGACGTCGCGCGCCTCGCCCTCGATCGCATCGGAAAGAATGATCGCCTCGATGCCGGCCGCCTGCGCCTGTGCGGCAGCAGCCTCCAACGAAACGGACGCGGACGCGATGAGCCGGACTTCGTTTCGGGCAAAACGCGGATCATCAGGCAACGGCGCAGCGCTTTCCGGGTTCTTGAGCCAGGCCATGACTGTCGCAGGCAGTTGCAGGTCGTAACGTTCGACGAGCGTCAGGGCGTCTTCGCGATTGCTGACATCCGGCAACGTAGGCCCGGAAGCGACCAGCGCTGGGTCATCGCCCGGAATATCGGAAACGATCAGCGAGACCACCTTGGCCGGATAGGCGGCGGCGGCGAGCCTGCCGCCCTTGATCAGCGAGACGTGCTTGCGCACCGCATTCATGGCGCTGATCGGCGCGCCAGAGGCAAGCAGTGCCCGATTGACAGCAATCTCGTCCTCCAGCGTCAGGCCGGATGGCGGTGCAGGCAACAATGCCGAACCACCGCCACAGACGAGCGCGACGACGAGGTCGTCCTCCGTCAGTCCGCTGACCTCGGCCAGCAGTCGCTTAGCGGCCTGCAGACCGTTTTCATCCGGGAGCGGATGCGATGCCTCGAGGACCTCGATTTTCTTGCACGGAGCAGCGTAGCCATAGCGGGTGACGACCACGCCCGAGAGCGGACCATCCCAATGACGCTCGAACGCGGCCGCCATCTGGGCTGCGCCCTTACCGGCGCCGACGACGACCGTGCGCCCCTTTGGCCGCTCGGGCAGATTTGCAGCGATCACCCGTTCCGGGTCGGCGGCGGCAACGGCCGAGGTGAACAGTGTCTCCAGGAAGCTGCGTGGGTCGGTGATGGCTGGCATTGGTCTCTCCCTAGAGCACTAGCGCAATATCTGACGGAAAACCGCTTCGCACTTTTCCTGGATTGCTTGAAGGTCTCGGGCGGCGGTTCCTCCAACCGCCGCCCGGACACATGACCGGCCCGGCGCAATGGGTTGCCGGACGAGTCATGCGCATTTTTACTCTGACAAAAGGATCAGGCGACCTGGTGGTTCGCCATGCGCTCGAGTGCGCGGACAAGGCCGGAGTGGTCGAGGCCGCTGTCGCCATTGGCGGCGCAGTTGTTGAAGAGCTCCTGCGTTGCTGCGGTGTTCGGCAGCGAAATGCCGAGCGACTTCGCACCCTGGAGAGCCAGGTTCAGGTCCTTCTGGTGCAGCGAGATGCGGAACCCCGGGTCGAAGGTGCGCTTGATCATGCGTTCACCGTGAACCTCGAGAATACGCGAGGAGGCAAAGCCGCCCATCAGTGCCTCGCGGACGCGTGCCGGATCGGCACCGGCCTTCGACGCGAAGACGAGCGCTTCCGATACAGCCTCGATCGTCAGCGCGACGATGATCTGGTTGGCAACCTTGGTGACCTGGCCGTCGCCGCAATCGCCGACGAGCGTGATGTTCTTGCCCATCAACTTGAGGAGCGGCAGGGCGCGGTCGAAGCTTTCCTGGGACCCGCCCGCCATGATCGACAGCGAGGCGTTCTTGGCGCCGACTTCGCCGCCGGAGACCGGGGCGTCGATATATTCGGCGCCGGTCTCGCGTACCTTCTTGGCGAACTCCTTCGTCTCGATCGGCGAGATCGAGCTCATGTCGATGACGAGCTTGCCCTTCGAAAGACCGTAGGCAACGCCGTTTTCGCCGAAGAGGACGTCCTTGACCTCAGGGGTGTCCGGCAACATCAGGATAATCGTGTCGACGGTTTCGGCCAGCGCCTTCGGCGAGTCGACGAACTTGAGGCCGTTGTCGAGCAGTTCCTGGCGTGGGGGAATGACGAACTTCGAGGTGACGATGGTGTGGCCGGCATCCTGCAGGTGGCGCGCCATCGGCGTGCCCATGATACCCAGTCCAATGAAACCGATTGTTGCCATGGTGCTTAGCTCCTGATCTTGATGATGTCTGCGGATTGGGTGCGCTGGCGCTCGGTGCCGAGCCAGCCAAGGCCATCGGCCGTCGTGGTGCGCGGCTTGTATTCGCAGCCGATCCACCCGTCGTAGCCGGCCTCTTCCAGTGCGTCGAAGACGAACGGATAGTTGATCTCGCCGGTGCCGGGCTCGTTGCGGCCGGGGTTGTCGGCAAGCTGGACGTGGGCGATGCGGTTGGCATAACGCTTGTAGGTGCCGACCAGTTCACCCTCGGTGCGCTGCTGGTGGTAAAGATCGTACTGGATAAAGAGGTTGTCGCTGCCGACTTCCTCGATGATCGAAGCAGCCTGGCCAACAGTGTTGAGGTAGAAGCCCGGAATGTCGAAGCGGTTGATCGGCTCGATCAGCAGGCGAATGCCGTGCTTGCCGAGTTCGCTGGCTGCGAGCTTGAGGTTGGCGACCAGTGTCGTGCGCAGGATACTGTCGGAGACACCATCAGGCGCGATGCCGACGAGGCAGTTGACTTGGCGGCAATCGAGCGCAGTCGCATAATCGATCGCGCTCGCTACGCCCTTGCGGAATTCGTCGACGCGATCCGGCAGAATGGCGATGCCGCGTTCGCCGCGTGCCCAATCACCGGCCGGCAGGTTGTGCAGAACCTGGGTGAGGCCGTGGCGCTGAAGTTCGGCGCGCAGGCTCACCTTCTCGAATTCGTAGGGAAACAGATATTCCACGCCGTCGAAGCCGGCCTTGGCAGCAAGGGCGAAACGGTCGAGGAACGGCACCTCGTTGAACAACATTGTCAGGTTCGCAGCGAACTTCGCCATGCGATGCTTCCTCCTTGTGTTTGTTTTGGAGCGGCATGCGGGCGGCTGGCCGCCCGCATCTCCTCAGTCCGGTGGCCTCAGTCGAGCAGCGCCGTGATCGCGGTCGGCACGTCCTCGCCGCGGGTCGCCAGTTCCTCGAACTCGACGACGGCGTTGATGTCGGCGCCCATGGAGATGTTGGTGACGCGCTCCAGGATGAACTCGATGACGACGGGAACCTGGTGCTCATCCATCAGGGCACGGGCACGGTCGAAGGCCTCCTGGAACTCGTTCGGGCTGCGCACCCGGATCGCCTTGCAGCCGAGACCTTCGGCAACCGCGACGTGGTCGACGCCGTAGCCCTTCTCCGCATCGCCAGAGGCGTTGATGTTGTCGAAGGCGAGGCTGACCTCGAAGTCCATGTTGAAGCCGCGCTGTGCCTGGCGGATGAGGCCGAGATAGGAATTGTTCACGACCACATGCAGGTAGGGCAGCTTGTGCTGGGCACCGACGGCCAGTTCCTCGATCATGAACTGGAAGTCGTAGTCGCCCGAGAGAGCAACGATCGGCCGGTTGGGATCGGCGGCGCGAACACCGAGAGCGGCAGGCAGGGTCCAGCCGAGCGGGCCGGCCTGGCCGCAATTGATCCAGTTGCGCGGCTTGTAAACGTGCAGGAACTGCGCGCCGGCGATCTGGCTGAGGCCGATGGTCGAAACGTAGCAGGTGTCGCGGCCGAAGGCCTTGTTCATTTCTTCATAGACACGCTGAGGCTTCAGCGGTGTCTGGTCGAAGTGTGTCTTGCGCAGCATGGTGCGCTTGCGCTCGCGGCACTCTTCCGCCCAGACGGACCAGTCACGCAGCTTGCCAGCTGTCTTCCATTCCGTCGCGACATCGAGGAAGAGCTTCAGCGCGGCCCCGGCATCCGAGACGATACCGAAATCGGGCGCGAAGACGCGGCCGATCTGCGTCGGCTCGATGTCGACGTGAACGAACTTGCGGCCTTCCGTATAGGTCGGGTCGTTGCCGGTGTGGCGGTTGGCCCAGCGGTTGCCGACACCGAGAACGAAGTCGGAGGCGAGCAGGTTGGCGTTGCCATAGCGGTGCGAGGTCTGCAGACCACACATGCCGGCCATCAGCGGATGGTCGTCCGGAATCGTGCCCCAGCCCATCAGCGTCGGAATAACCGGTATGCCGGTGATCTCGGCAAATTCGGTCAGAAGATCGGAAGCGTCGGCGTTGATGATGCCGCCGCCGGCGACGATCAGCGGACGCTCCGCATCGTTCAACATCGCCAGAGCCTTCTCGGCCTGGGCGCGGGTCGCCTTCGGCTTGTAGGGCTCGAGCGGCTGATAGGTGTCCGGATCGAACTCGATCTCGGCCAGCTGAACGTCGACCGGGAGGTCGATCAGGACCGGGCCGGGACGGCCGGAGCGCATGATATGGAATGCCTTCTGGAAGACGAAGGGAACGAGTGCCGGCTCCATGACGGTGACCGCCCATTTGGTGACGGGTGCGGCGATCTTCGAGATATCGACGGCCTGGAAATCTTCCTTGTCGAGGCGTGCACGCGGCGCCTGGCCGGTGATGCAAAGGATCGGGATCGAATCCGCCTGGGCCGAATAGAGGCCGGTGATCATGTCGGTACCGGCCGGGCCCGACGTGCCGATGCAGACGCCGATGTTGCCATGCTTGGCGCGGGTGTAGCCCTCCGCCATATGCGAGGCACCTTCAACATGGCGTGCCAGGATATGGCGAACCGAGCCGCGCGCCTTCAGCGCCGAGTAGAACGGGTTGATGGCGGCACCCGGTACGCCGAAGGCACAATCGATGCCTTCCTTCTCCAGAACGTAAACAGCCGCGTCAACGGCACGCATCTTAGCCATGAGAACTCCTCCAATTTCCTGAAAACATAATCCATCTATTTCGATTGGCAACACACAAATGGAAATCATTTCCATCATGTGGAAATAAAGATTTTCAATAATTCGGAGAAAATCGCTACGTGGGCTGATAGAGGATGATGGCGAGAGATGTGATTTGCAGAGAGGCTTCGATGGACGGTAACGGCAAGGGAAAACGCGGACGCAAGGCGGGCGAGAATGCTGCGCCGTCCTCCGTCCAGGTGCTGGACCGCAGCCTTGCTCTGCTGACGGTGGTGGCTAAGGGCGACGGCTCGACCTTGACCCAGCTTGCCGATGAGACCGGCATGGCACCATCGACAGTGCACCGGTTGCTGACGACGCTTGCCGGACACGGCATGGTGATGAACGATCCGGATACCGGCGCCTGGACCGTCGGCCTCAAGGCCTTCGAGATCGGCAACGCCTATCTGCGCTTCCGCAAGCTCGGCACGATCAGTCGCCCCTTCCTCAAGGGGCTGATGGAGGAAAGCGGCGAGACGGCCAATATCGGCATCGAGGAAGGCGGCGACGTCGTCTTCATCTCGCAGGTCGAAAGCCACGCGCCAATGCGCGCCTTCTTTCGCCCGGGCCGCCGTGGCCCGGTTCATGCCTCCGGCATCGGCAAAGCCATCCTGTCCACCTGGTCCGACAAGGACATCGCCCAGCTTCTCCATGGCCGCGAGCTCGCGCATTTTACCGACAAGACCCGCGACACGCTGCCGGCACTGCTGAAGGACATCCAGGAGATCCGCCACCGCGGCTGGTCGGTCGACGACGAGGAGCACACGCTCGGCATGCGCTGCGTCGCAGCACCGATCTTCAACGAATATGGCGAAACGATTGCCGGCATCTCCATCTCCGGCCCATCGGTCCGCGTCAGCGATCAGAAGCTCTCGATCTTCGGCCCTGTGGTGCGCGAACGCGCCGACGCCCTGACCAAAGCGATGGGCGGCAAACGGCCGGAAGAACTGTAAGCGATCAAGCAGGCGCCGCGCATTCGGTTGGAATAGGCTGCACGCAAACAAAAAGGCTTGCAGATCCTTGCAGATCTGCAAGCCCTGAGAACGCGGTGCTATGCCGGTCAGACGGCTTCGAGGCGTTTGGCCGCCGGTGTCGTGTCCTTCACACCGCTGGTGGCACCCTTCATCGGCTTGCCGGCGACGTAGGTTTCAGTGACGCAGCGGTCATCGCCCATCGTCTGCAAGATGAAGAGCTCTTCCGCGAGCGAACCGGCGACCCGCATGCGAAGCTCCATCGACGGCTTGGCGCGACTGTCGAACACGACGATATCCGCATCCGCGCCGACATGAAGGGAGCCGATGCGGTCGTCGAGATCGAGCGCGCGGGCGTTGCCGAGCGTCATGCGGTAGAAGGAATTGAACGGCGTCAGACGCTGGCCCTGCAGGTGCAGCACCTTGTAGGCCTCGTCCATCGTCTCCAGCATCGAGAAGCTCGTTCCGGCGCCGACATCGGTCGCGACCGACCAGCGGGCACCGAGCTTGTCGAAGCGGTCCCGGTCGAAGAGACCGGAGCCGAGGAAGAGGTTCGAGGTCGGGCAGAAGGTGCCGACGGCCCCGGTCTCGGCGAGAACCGAGATCTCGCGATCGCTCAGATAGATACAGTGACCGAGCAAGGTCTTGCGCGTCAGGAGATCGTAGCGCGCATAGATGTCGGTATAGTCCTTCGCCTCCGGATAGAGCGAGGTCGCAAAGGCAATCTCGTCCCTGTTTTCGGAAAGATGCGTCTGCACGTAGCATTCCGGATGCTCGGCGACGAGCGTCCTGCTCGCCTCCATCTGCTCCGGGGTCGAGGTGATGGCAAAGCGCGGGCTGATGGCGTAGTGCGCGCGGCCGCGGCCATGCCATTTGGCGATCAGCGCCTTCGTCTCGTCATAGCCCTGTTGTGGCGTGTCGCGCAGCGCATCGGGCGCGTTGCGGTCCATCATCACCTTGCCGCCGATCATCAGCATGCCGCGTGCTTCCGCCGCGCCGAAGTAGGCGTCCACGCTTTCCGGATGCACGGAGCAATAGGCGACCGCCGTCGTCGTGCCGTTGGACAGGAGCTCGTCCATGAAGCGGCCGGCGATGAAGTTGGCATGTTCCGGCTTCCGGAACTTCTGTTCCTCGACGAAGATGTAGGTGTTCAGCCATTCAAGAAGCTGAGCGCCGTAGGAAGCGATCGCCTGCGTCTGCGGGAAATGCAGATGCGTATCGATCAGACCGGGCAGCACGAGGTTGGGGCGATGGTCGGCGACCTTGACGCCGGCGCCGGCGCGGCGGGCAACCTCGGCATGTTCGCCGATATCGGCGACCTTGCCGTCCCGCACCAGCACGGCGCCATCCTCGAAGTAACGATAGGAGGCCGCATCGTCGAGACCCTTGGGCTCCTCGACGAAGGTGAGCACGCGGCCCCGGATCAGCAAATCGGTCATTGGGTCTTGCCTCCATTCACAACGGATTCGTACCAGGCGACGAGCAGCTGCCGCTCCTCGTCCGATACGCCGGTGACATTGGCGGGCGGCATTGCGTGGGTGCGGCCGGCCTGCAGATAGATTTCGCGCGCGTGGTTGGCGATCTGGGTGTCGGTTTCGAGCGTCACGCCCTTCGGCGGCACGACGATACCCTCCCAGCCGGGCTCCTTGGCATGGCACATGGAACAACGGCCGAGCACCGTGTCGCGCACCTTCGGGAAAGCTTCTGCCGTCACGAAGGGCTGCTGCGCGGCCGAGATCTTCTCCTCGCCGCCGCCGGCCAAAATCTTCGGCACGGTCGACAACCACATGATCGCGACGAAGAGCAGCGCGGTGACGAGCCAGGTCCAGGTCGGGTTACCCTTGTTCGCGTGCCGGGTGTTGAAATAGTGGCGGATGGTGACGCCCATCAGGAAGACCAGCGAGGCGATGATCCAGTTGTACTGGGTACCGAAGGCCAGCGGATAGTGATTCGACAGCATCAGGAACAGAACCGGCAGCGTCAGGTAGTTGTTGTGGGTCGAGCGCTGCTTGGCAATCACGCCGTATTTGGCGTCCGGCGTGCGGCCGGCGATCAGGTCGCCGACGACCACCTTCTGGTTCGGGATGATGATGAAGAAGACGTTGGCCGACATGATCGTTGCGGTAAACGCACCGAGATGCAGGAAGGCCGCGCGGCCGGTGAAGAGCTGCGTGTAGCCCCAGGCCATGGCGACCAGGATGAAGTAGAGCAGCACCATCAGTCGCGTGTTGTCACGGCCGAGTGGCGACTTGCAGATCGTGTCATAGGCGAGCCAGCCAAAGGCGATCGAGGCAAGCGAAATGGCGATCGCCACCGGCTTCGAGACATCGAGCACGTTCGGATCAATCAGGTACAGGTCCGCGCCGGCATAATAGACCAGGCAGAGCATGCCGAAGCCCGAGAGCCAGGCGACGTAGGACTCCCATTTGAACCAGATCAGGTGTTCCGGCATGTTGGTCGGCGCAACCAGGTACTTCTGGATGTGGTAGAAGCCACCACCGTGCACCTGCCATTCTTCGCCATAGGCGCCGACGGGCAGGCCGGGATGCTTCTTCAGACCGAGGTCAAGGGCGACGAAGTAAAAGGACGAACCGATCCATGCAATGGCGGTGATGACGTGCAGCCATCTCACGGCAAAGGTCAGCCAATCCCAGGCGATGGCATAGTCGTACATGCAATTCTCCCATTTCTCCTCCAGCCATTATGTGTCATTGCTGGAGGTCGCGGGAACGTCGCTGCTTCACCAACACTTTCAAAAAAATCTATAAAATAGCGACGCAATGGATGGGCTAGTAAGAAGCCGGAGGAGTGGGACGGAGGCATGTCGTATCTGGACAATGTGCGCGTCTTCGTACGCGTCGTAGAGCTTGGAACCCTGTCGGCGGCCGGTCGCGACCAGCGCGTGACGCCGGCGGTTGCGAGCAATAGAATCAAAGAGTTGGAACGCCATATGGGGGTTCGCCTGTTCAATCGGACGACGCGCAAGCTGACCCCGACAGAGCACGGTCGCGTCTTTTACGACGGCGCGGTAAAGATCCTCGAAGCGGTCAACGAGGCCGAGAATGCGATCGCCGATCTTTCGCGAAATCCCAAGGGTGCGCTGAAGATTACCGCTCCTTTGGGGATAGGTCGGCGCCTGATTGCATCGGGCATTCCGGAGTTTCACGACAAATATCCCGACATCGAAGTGCGCCTTCGCCTTTCGGACCATAATGTCGACATCCTCTCGGAAGGCGTCGACGTCGCCTTCAAGCTCGGCATCCTCGAAGATTCGAACCTGCGCATGCGCGGCATCATGAATTGCGAGCGGGTAATCTGCGGGGCGCCCGCCTATTTCGAGAAACGAGGCATACCGCAAACGCCTGAAGCGCTGATCGCCGACAAGCATGACTGTCTGTTGCTGCGTTATCCCGGCTCGAAAGAGTACTTCTGGACGCTCCAGACCATGGAGGGCGTGCGCAAGCTGGAGGTGATCGGCCCTTACGATTCGGATGACGGTGACGTGCTGACCCAATGGGCCCTCGATGGGCGCGGCATCATCAACAAGCCGCTCTTCGAGGTGAAAGGCCACATCAACTCCGGCGCGCTGGTGCCGATTCTTGTCGATACGCCGCCGCTCAGCGTACAGCTTGCGGCGATCTATCCGCACAAGCGCTTCCAGGACCCGAAGGTTCGGTTGATGATCGACTACATGGCCGAACGCTGTCAGCGCCTGATCGGCAAGGCGCTGGAATAGCGCCTAGCCCTTGGTTCGTTCGATCCCGGGAACGCCGCCGATCTGCTCGACGAGAAAATCGACCAGCAGCCGCACCCGGGCAATGCCCGCGCGCTCCGGAACGATCAACAGGCTGAGCGGCACCGAAGGCAGCGTGTAATCCGGCAGCAACTCCACGAGTTGGCCGCTCGCCAACAGATCGTCCACAAGCCAACGATGTGCAGGCGCAATGCCACGGCCTGCGGCAAGCGCCTCGCGCGCGCCAAGTCCGTGATCGATCCGAAATCGTCCGGAGAAGGGCACCGAGTGACTGCGGCCGTCCGGGCCCTCGCAAGTGAGCATGTCGCTGCCGGCGACATTCGACATGCGGATACCCTCATGGCGGGAGAGGTCCTGAGCCGTAACGGGCGTGCCATGTGCCGCCAGATAGGTCGGCGCCGCCGCGAGCAGGCGTCGGCTTTTGCCGAGCGGACGCAACTTCATCGAGCTCTCGGAGAGCGGCCCGAGGCGTAATGCGATATCGACGCCTTCTCGCACCAGATCGATGCGCTCATCGGTCAGGCTGAGATCGACCCCGACCTCCGGATACTTGTCCTGGAAGGCGAAGATCAGCCGGCTGACATGTAGCACCCCAAAGGCCGCAGTACAGGATATGCGGATGGTGCCGGCAACGGCACTGCGCGTGCCGCGGGCTTCGTCACCGGCCTGTTCTACCAGGCGCAGGATCTGGATGCTATCGGCATAGTAACGGCTGCCTTCGTCGGTCAGGGTGACGCGCCGGGTGGTGCGGCTGAGCAGTGGCACGCCGACCGCTTCCTCGAGCTCCCGCAACTGCCGCGTGACCGTGGACTGACCAATGCCAAGCTCACGGGAAACCGCCGACAGGTTGCCGCGCTCGGCGACACGCACGAAGGTTCGCATCCGTTCGAGCGTAACGTCGGACTTATCCATTTTTCGGCACAATCCTATGCATTTCGAATATCTACCGCATAGGGGCGCAGCGGTCTACCTAGAGTCTCAGTTGAAGACACCAGGGATATCGACCATGAAAGTTCTGCTTGTTTATGCTCACCCCGAGCCCCGCTCTCTCAACGGCGCGCTACGCGATGTCGCCATCAAGGCACTTGAGGCGGAAGGCCACGAAGTTCGCGTCACGGACCTCTATGCCGAGGGATGGAAGTCCGAAATCGACCGCGCCGACTTTCCGGCGCTTGTGTCAGATGCCCGCTTGAAGCCAAGCCGCGCTTCGAAGGAAGCCTTCGCCACCGATACGCTGACCGCCGACGTCAAGGCAGAGCAGGAAAAGCTGCTCTGGGCCGACGCGCTGATCCTGCAGTTTCCGCTGTGGTGGTACTCAATGCCGGCAATCCTCAAGGGCTGGGTCGACCGCGTCTATGCCTACGGCTTTGCCTATGGCGTCGGCGAGCACAGCGACAAATACTGGGGCAAACGCTTTGGCGAGGGCACGCTTGCCGGCAAACGCGCCATGCTGGTGGTGACAACAGGCGGCTGGGAGGAGCACTATTCGCCGCGGGGCGTCAACGGGCCGATCGACGACCTGCTCTTCCCGATCAATCACGGGATCCTCTTCTATCCCGGCTACGACGTGCTTCCGCCTTTCGTCGCCTATCGCGTCGACGGACTGGACGAGTCCGGTTTCGAAGCCACGGCCGAGCGCCTGCGGCAGAGGATGCATGCGCTTGGAACGGCCGCACCTATTCCCTATCGCCGCCAGAACGGCGGGGACTATGCGATCCCGAGCCTTGAACTTCGACCTGAACTTGGCACGCCGGATACACGCAGTTTTGCGCTGCACCTGAACGGCACGGCCGGCTAATGTAGAGAACGCTTGGTTCCTCCGCCTCGCCTGCCTAGCGCGCAAGCTTGGCGGCGGCCGGCCGACGTGAAGCATCGGCTTGCGCCGGCTCGCGGAAATTGAGTGCCGCTGCCATCACTTCGGCGGCCGCAAGCGCGGCAATGACCGCCGGCCGCTTGTCCTTCACCGTCGTGCCGCCGATCGGGCAGACGAGCCGGTCGAAAAGCTCCGGGCGGCCGATCTCGCGCGACAGCCAGTTCTTGAAGGTCGCACGCTTCGTCTTCGAGCCGATCATGCCGACATAGGAGGCGTCATCACGGCGAAGCGCTTCCGCGGCGATCAGGAAGTCGAGCGCATGGTCATGGGTGAGGATCACGAAGGCGCTGCCGGGGGGCGCATCGCGCACCACCGCCTCCGGCATCGCCGTCAGGCAGGTTTCGATACCGGGAATGTCGGCAACGGCGGAAAGCTCGTTTTCGCGGGTATCGACGAGAACGGTGCGCACCGGCACCAGGGAGAGCGCCATCGCCAGCGCATCGCCGACATGGCCAGCGCCGAAGACATAGACATGCGGCCGGCTGGCGATTTCCAGGTCGCTGCGTTCAATCAGCATGGCGGCTTTCTCCCGATCGATGCGTGTGAAGGCGAGCGCCACGCGCCCGCCGCAACACTGGCCGATCTCCGGTCCGAGCGGGATCGTCATCGCCTCCGGCGCATCGCCACGTTTGAGCGCCCGCCGGCCATGATCAATCGCCATGTATTCGAGTTGCCCGCCGCCGATCGTGCCAAAAAGGCTATCGGCGGCGACGAGCATCCAGGCATCGGTGTCGCGCGGGGTCGAACCCGCAGCACCCGTCACCTCCACGAGCACGCAGTCGCGCTCGCGTCGAAGAAAGTCCCTGATATCCTCGCGGCTCGCTACCATGGTCGATCAGCCCCTGTTACCCTTTCTGCCGTGCAGCCGCCCGCAACCGCTCGATCGCCATCAGCACCCGTTCCGGGGTTGCCGGCGCATCAAGGCGCGGTGCTATACGATACTCCGCAACGCTCGCGGCCGCCATCGACAAGGCCTCCAGAACAGAGATACCGAGCATGAAGGGCGGTTCGCCCACGGCCTTCGATCGACGGATCGTTTCTTCGCGGTTGACCGACCATTCGGCAAGCCGGGTGTTGAACACGCGCGGCCGATCTGAAGCCAACGGGATCTTGTAGGTCGAAGGCGCATGCGTGCGCAGCCGGCCCTTGGCATCCCACCAGAGCTCTTCCGTCGTCAGCCAGCCCATGCCCTGAACGAAGGCGCCTTCCACCTGGCCGAGGTCGAGCGCCGGGTTCAGCGAGCGGCCGACATCATGCAGGATATCGGTGCGGTCCACCTGGTATTCGCCGGTCAAGGTGTCGACGCTGACCTCCGAGCACGAGGCGCCATAGGCGTAGTAGAAGAACGGCCGGCCCCGGCCTTCGGCGCGGTTCCAATGGATCTTCGGCGTCTTGTAGAAACCGGCTGCCGAAAGCTGTATGCGGGCGCCATAGGCGATCTTGATGAACTCGTTGAAGCTCAGGCGCTCGGCACCGATCCGCACCACGTTCGGTTCGAAGGCGACATCGGCCTCGGCGACGTTCCAGCGCTCGGCAGCAAACTTGACCAGCCGTTCCTTGATCTGCTGCGCGGCGTTGGCCGCGGCCATGCCGTTGAGATCGGAGCCGGACGACGCCGCGGTTGCGGACGTGTTCGGCACCTTGCCCGTCGTCGTCGCCGTTACCTTGATCCGGTCGAGATCGACCTGGAACTCGTCGGCGACCACCTGGGCGACCTTGGTATAGAGCCCCTGCCCCATCTCGGTGCCGCCATGGTTCAGATGGATCGAACCGTCCGTATAGACATGTACGAGGGCGCCGGCCTGATTGTACTCCGTCTTGGTGAAGGAGATGCCGAATTTCACCGGCGTGAGCGCGATGCCGCGCTTCACCACGTTGTTCTCGCGGTTAAACGCGATCACCGCCTCGCGGCGCTTGGCATAATCCGCTGAGGTTTCCAGTTCCTCGATGATGCGGCCGATGATGTTGTCTTCCACGGTCTGGTGATAGGGCGTGAGGTTACGCCCCTGCCCGCCGTAGAAGTTCAGTTTGCGGATTTCGAGCGGATCCTTGCCGACGGCATAGGCGATATCCTCGATCATGCGCTCGCCACCGACCATACCCTGCGGACCGCCGAAACCGCGGAACGCTGTGTTGGACACAGTGTTGGTCTTGAGTGGGCGCGAACGCAGCCGGACGTTCGGATAGAAGTAGCAATTGTCGGCGTGAAACAGCGCGCGGTCGGTGACCGGACCGGACAGATCGGCCGAGTAGCCGCAGCGCGCCGAAAACACGGCGTCCACCGCCTCGATGCGACCGTCGTCGTCAAAGCCGAGCTTGTAGTCCACATGGAAGTCGTGGCGCTTGCCGGTCGCGCTCATGTCGTCGTCACGGTCCGGGCGGACCTTGACCGGGCAGCGGTATTTCTTGGCGGCAACGGCCGCAACGGCGGCGAAGATGTTCGCCTGGGTTTCCTTGCCGCCGAAGCCGCCGCCCATGCGGCGCACATTCACGGTGACCGCATTCGACGGCACGCCGAGCACGGTTGCGACCATGTGCTGCGTTTCTGCCGGATGCTGGGTCGAGGAATAGACGAGCACCTCGTCGTCCTCGCCGGGAATGGCAAACGAGATCTGGCCTTCCAGATAGAAGTGATCCTGGCCGCCGATGCGCATCTCGCCTTCGAGGATGTTCTTCGACTTGGCAAAGCCGGCGTCGATGTCGCCGCGCTCGAGCTTCAGGGGGTCGATGACCAGCGGATAGTCGGCCGCTGCCGCTTCGAGCACGTCAGTCACGTGCGGCAAGTCGCGATACTCGATCTTGACCTTGGCCGCCGCACGCCGCGCAGCCTCGCGCGACGTCGCGACGACTGCGAAGATCGGCTGGCCGTGGAACTCCACCTTGTCGGTGACGAAAATCGGCTCGTCGTGTTTGTGTGCCGGGCTGATATCGTTTTCGCCGGGAATGTCGGCGGCCGTCAGGACGCCGATCACGCCTTCGCTGGCGTTCACGGCCTCGAAGTCGATCGACAGGATATCGGCATGTGCCCGCTGCGACAGGCCGAGATAGCCGTGCAGCGTGCCCTGGGGCTCCGGAATGTCGTCGATATATTCGGCGGTTCCCGACACGTGCTTGTGGCCGGATTCGTGCCGTTCATTTTCGTGTACGCCGCCGCGGATGCGGTCGATGGGCTGCATCACGTTCATGGCTTCCTCCCTTAAACCGCGACAGCAATGGTGCGATCGAGACGGAGCTGGCCGCCGCTCGACTGCGTTTCGAGATAGAGGCGGCGAAGCAGGTTCTTCGCCACCAATTGGCGGTATTCCGCCGAGGCGCGCCAGTCGGTGAGCGGCGTGAAGTCCTGATCAAACGCTTCAACAGCGCGCTCGATCGTCTCCTCGTTCCACTCGGCGCCTTTCAGCACCGCCTCGACATGGGCGGCGCGCTTCGGCGTCGCGGCCATGCCACCGAAGGCGATGATCGCGTCAGTGACCCGACCGGCGTCGAAGCTGATGTTGAAGCCGCCGCAGACGGCGGTGATGTCTTCGTCGAGACGCTTCGTCACCTTGTAGACGGCCACACGGGCGTTGTCCGAAACGAATGGAATGCGCACGCTTTCCACGAACTCTCCCGGCTCGCGGTCCTGCTTGCCGTAAGCGATGAAGAAGTCTTCAAGCACCACCGTGCGGCGCCGATCGCCCTTGCGCAGCACGATCGAGGCGCCAAGCGCGATCAGCGCCGGTGGGGTGTCGCCGATCGGCGAACCGTTGGCGATGTTGCCACCGACGGTGCCCATGTTGCGGACCTGTTGGCCGCCAATGCGATCCCATAGCTCGGTCAGCTCCGGGAAATGCTCGATAATGACTGGGTAGGCTTCGGCATAGCTGACGCCCGCGCCGAGCGTCACGCCATCGGAATCGACGGTGATCCGGCGCAGTTCTTCGAGATGGGTCAGATGGATGACCGGCGAGATGTCGCGCATGAATTTCGTCACCCAGAGGCCGACATCGGTCGAGCCGGCGACGATCGTCGCCTTCGGGTTGGCCTCGAGCACGGCGGCGAAATCGTCGACCGAACCCGGAAGGATGAAGCGTTCCATCTCCGAGCCGATTTCGACCCGGCGGCCATCCTGGAGGGCGGCCAGTTCGCCGGCGATCCGGTCACGCTCGGCGATTAGCGGATCCTTGCCGACGTCGCCGATCGTCGAGATCGCCTCGGCGGCGCGGATGATCGCGGCATAGCCGGTGCAGCGACAAAGATTGCCCTGCAGCGCCTTTTCGATTTCAGCGATCGACGGCTTCGGATTTTCCATCCAGAGGCCATAGAGCGACATCACGAAGCCCGGCGTGCAGAAACCGCATTGCGAGGCGTGGGTGTCGACCATTGCCTGCTGTACCGGATGCAGCGGACCGGCGGGCTGCGCCAGGCTATCCACCGTCACGATATGACAGCCGTCGAGCGAGCCGACGAAACGAATGCAGGCATTGACGGATTCATATTTCAGCTTGCCGTCGAACAGACGGCCGACGAGCACCGTGCAGGCACCGCAGTCGCCTTCGGCGCAGCCTTCTTTCGTGCCCTTCAGATTGCGGTCGATGCGCAGAAAATCGAGCAGGGTCTGAACCGGCGAAACGTCCGAGAGTTCGACGAGGCGATGGTTCAGGATGAAACGGATGGTGTTGCGGATCTGGATCGTCATCGTTCAGCTCCCGCGGTAGGTGGAGTAGCCGTAGGGCGAAAGCAGCAGCGGCACGTGATAGTGCGCGCCCTGGTTATCGATGCCGAAGCGGATCGGGATCACGTCGAGGAACGGGTTTTCGCCGCGCTTGTCCGCGCCGCCGAGATAATCGCCGGCATGGAACTGCAGCTCGTAGGTGCCCGTCTGCATGCGCTCGCCGCTCAGGAGCGGCTCGTCACAGCGACCGTCGTCATTGGTCTTCACGGATTTGATGTGCGTCTGGCGATCGCCCTCGACCAGGTAGAGCTCGATGCGCAGCCCTTCGGCCGGTTTGCCGCTGGCCGTATCCAGCACATGCGTCGTCAAACGGCCGGCGTTTCCACCCTGAGATTGCATAGTTTTCGCTCCTCCCGAAGTCAGCTTTCCACCTCGCAGTATTCCGGCATTCCCACCCGCTTGGTAGCGAGCGGATCATTCGAGACTTTCAAATTTTTTGGGGGGAATGGCTCGAAACAAATGCCGCTAGAAATTGGCTGCAGAGACGAAAATGTCTGGAGGAGCTGCTTTGATGAGATACCCCCGCGATCTTCACGGCCACGGCCCGAACTTCAAGATCACATGGCCCGACGGCGCGCGGATCGCCGTGCAATTCGTCATCAACTACGAGGAAGGCGGCGAAAACTGCGTGCTGCATGGCGACGCAGCATCCGAAGCATTCCTGTCGGAAATCGTCGGTGCGCAGGCCTGGCAGGGCCAGCGTCACTGGAACATGGAATCGATCTATGAATACGGCGCACGCGCCGGCTTCTGGCGCCTGCATCGCATGTTCACCGAGCGCGGCGTGCCGGCCACCGTTTACGGCGTCGCCACGGCGCTGAAGCGCTCTCCGGAACAGGTCGCCGCCATGCAGGACGCCGGCTGGGAAATCGCCTCGCACGGCCTGAAATGGATCGAGCACAAGGATTTTTCGCCGGAGCGCGAGCGCCAGGAGATCGCCGAGGCGATCCGGCTGCACACCATCGTCACCGGCGAGCGCCCACGCGGCTGGTACACGGGACGCTGTTCCGACAATACGCTCGACCTCGTCACCGAGGCCGGCGGTTTCGACTATGTGTCGGACGCCTATGCCGACGATCTGCCCTATTGGCATGAGCATGCCGGGCGCCATCAGCTGGTCATCCCCTATACGCTCGACAGCAACGACATGCGCTTTGCCACGCCGCAGGGTTTCAACAGCGGCGACCAGTTCTTCAGCTACCTGAAGGACAGCTTCGACGTGCTCTACGCCGAAGGCACCGCCGGTGCGCCAAAGATGCTGAGCATCGGGCTGCACTGCCGCCTCGTCGGCCGCCCCGGCCGCGCTGCGGCACTCGCTCGCTTCCTCGATTACGTGCAGAGCCATGAAAAGGTCTGGCTGGCAAAGCGCGTCGATATCGCCCGTCACTGGGCCGAAAACTACCCGTACAAGGCCTGGGACGATCGTCCGTCGCGGCTTGGCGAAGACGCCTTCGTCGCCAAGTTCGGCGGCGTCTTCGAACATTCGAAGTGGATCGCGAAGCGCGCCTTCCAGGGTGAACTCTCGCCGGCCAACGACACGGCGATCGGCCTTGCCGCAGCACTTTCCGCGGTCTTCCGCGAAGCTTCGGCCGAAGAACGGCTTGCCGTCCTCATCGCGCATCCGGATCTCGCCGGCAAGCTGGCGCAGGCCAAGCGCCTGACCGAAAGCTCGACCAACGAGCAGGCCGGTGCCGGCCTCGACGCGCTGACCGATGCGGAGCGCGAGCGCTTCACCGCGCTCAACGCCGCCTATGTCGAGAAGTTCAAGTTCCCGTTCATCATGGCGGTCAAGGGACGTACCAAGGACGAAATCCTCGCGGCCTTTGAAAACCGGATCGGCAACGATCGCGACGCGGAGTTCGAGGCGGCATGCCGGCAGGTGGAGCGGATCGCCTATCTGCGTCTCAAGGACATGCTGCCGAGCTGAGGGCCTCGCTATGACGACCGACGGCGTGAGCCCGCCCGAATTCGCACTGAACGCGATCAACCTTGCCTCCGCCGGTCTCGGCGCGCGGCCGGTCTTCGCAACCGACGAGTTCTTCGCGCCGCTCGAGCGTATGCTGCAGGATGCGCCGCCGGTCTATCATCCCGGTGTCTATGACGAGAACGGCAAGTGGATGGACGGCTGGGAGACGCGGCGACGCCGCGGCCCTGGCAACGACCACGCCATCGTGGCGCTCGCGACGAACGGCCGTATCCGCGGCTTCGAGGTCGATACCGCCCATTTCACCGGCAACTATCCGAGCGCCTGCGCCATCGACGCCTGTCTGGCGCCGGACGGACCGGACGAGCGGACGGTCTGGACGGAACTGGTGTACCCCCGGCCGCTCGGCCCAAGCGCGCAACATCACTTCGAGGCGCGATCGGACGTGGTCTGGAGCCATGTGCGCCTGCGCATCTATCCCGACGGTGGCATCGCCCGCCTCAGGGTTTACGGCGCGCCGGCGCTTGACCAAGCGGCGATCGGCGACACTTTGGTCGATCTTGCCTCGTCGCTGCTCGGCGGCCGGATCCTCGCCTATTCCAACGGGCATTACGGCCACCAGCGGCTGCTTGCACCCGGACGCGGCATCAACATGGGTGACGGTTGGGAAACGCGCCGACGGCGCGAACCCGGCAACGACTGGATCGTCGTGAAGCTGGCCGCCCGCGGTGAGATCGATCGCGTTGTGGTCGACACCGCCCACTTCAAGGGAAACTACCCGGACGCCTGTTCGCTGCAGGCGGCAGACCTCGGCGCGAGCGCTTGCGAAGTGGCTACATCCGTCACGGCATCATCGATGTTCTGGCGCGAGGTCCTGCCGCCACAGAAACTCGCCGCCGACAGCATCCACACCACTGAAGCAAACGGGCTCGCGGCCGCAGGTCCCGTAACCCATGTGCGCTTCAACATCTTCCCCGACGGCGGCGTCAGCCGGCTGCGTGTCTTCGGGCGTATTGCGAAAGCCGGCATCTAGATCGTTTCGCCGAGGAGGCGGAACGATCAAACTTCCAGGCAACCGATCAACATTGGACGGAGGAGCGTCACATGAAGGAGATCGTCATACAGCCGTTGACCCGGGAGGCCTTTGCGCCTTTCGGCGACGTGATCGAAACGGAGAATGCCAACAACTTCCCCATCAACGGCGGCAATGCAACCCGCTACCACGACCTCGCCAAGATCGATACGACAGGCGAAAAGGCCCGGCCGATGATCAGCCTGGTGCGCGGCATACCCTATCCGCTGCCGCTGAAACTCACCATGGTCGAGCGCCATCCGCTCGGCAGCCAGGCCTTCATCCCCTTGAGCGACAATCCGTTTCTGATCGTCGTCTCCCGGGAAACCGACGAAGGCCCGAGCGAACCGATCGCCTTCAAAACTACGCCGGGCCAGGGCGTCAACATCGCCCGCAACGTCTGGCATGGCATCCTGACGCCACTCGATGACGTCTCGGATTTCGCGGTGGTCGACCGCGGCGGCGAAGGCGTCAACCTGGAAGAGCATTTCTTCAAGGAGCCGTTCCTGATCGTGTGAATGAATGCATGACCCGGTCGTCCGGTCGGGTTATCGGTGCGCCAGGGCCTCGCTGGCCGCCGAAATCGGACGATAGGACTAAGACTTCAATACCCCCCGTCACGCCTGAACTTCGTCGGCGTGTATCCCGTCAGCCGCCGAAAATCGCGCGAGAAATGATAGGGATCCGGGTAGCCGCAGACCGCCGCCACCGTCGAGACCTTGGCATCGGGTCCAACCAGCAGGCGTTTCGCCTGGTTGATCCGCTCATGCCGCAACCAGTCCATCGGCGTCGTCCCCACCATGTCGCGAAAGCGGCGAAAGAGCTGCGACTGGCTGAGCCGCGCCCGAGCCGCAAGATCATCGATCGTCCAGGGCCTCGCGAGATCCTCGCGCATCGCTGAAAGAACAGCCAACAGGCGATCCTCGCCCGGCGCATCCTCACCCGGCTCACTACCGGTCAACCGCGGCCCGATCATGTCTGCAATGAGCCCGGAAATGGCGGCACTCGCCAGGGCATCGGTCGCCGGTGAGCGTTCGGCCAGAAACCTGCTTACGCCCTCGAATGCCGTTTGCGCCGTCTGCGGATCCCTCGGCACGAACAGTGGCGACTGCTGAACGTTGAGGAACTGATAGAGCGCATCAAGCCCGTGTCCCTCGATCCCCATCCAGAGATAACGCCAGCTTTCGCTCTCGGGCGCGCAGCTATGCGCATAGGCCTGGGCCGTATCGAGCCAGGCGACACTGCCGGTTTCGGCCGTGAACCGTTGACCGCGCACCTCGATCAACCCGCATCCCCCCGTCGTGTAGACGAAGACATGCTGGTGGAACCGCTTGCGGATCGGCACCTCCTCGGGACGGGCCGTCCGGTTTCCGGCCACCAGTGCCAGATAGGGAAACGCATCGGCGAATTTTGCCGGTGTGTGGAAATGGATTTCTTCGCTTTCGGGCAGCATGCCATTTTTCTGGCACCCGATGCGAGTTTTGTCCATCACCTTGCGACAGGGCACCATTCCCAAAGCCAATGCAGCGACGTTATCATGCAGCTTTATGCACGGAGTATTGCCCATGACCGAAGCCGCGCCGAACGGCGACGCCGCGAATTTCACCTTCGCGCCGCTGTCCCCGGATTTTGCTCGCGATCCCTATCCGACCTATCGCGCGCTGCGTGAAAAGGAGGGGCTGCACTACTTTGCGGATTTCGACATCTGGCTCGCCTCGCGCTTCGAGGATGTCTCGGCGATCGTCATGGACAAGCGCATGGTGCGCTCGCTCGAGGACATCGCGACGAAGGAAGAGCTTGCGAAACTGCAGCGTGCCGCCAATTGGCACGACATGCCGCACCATGAACGCTTCGTGCAGTTCAGCCTGCTCGACAGCGATGGTGCTGTGCATGACCGGTTGCGCAAGCAAGTCTTCAAGCTGTTCACGCCGGCCATGATCGCGAAGGTCCGCGACCAGATCCAGGCCTATGTCGACCGGCTGATCGACAGCCTCGCCGATCGCGGCGAGATCGATTTCGTCGATGACCTCGCCGCCCATGTTCCCGGCCACATCATTGGCCGCCTACTCGGCGTTCCGGACGAAGACTGTCCGCAGCTCCGTATCTGGTCGGAGAACATTGTTCAGTTCTTCGACGTCGACCGCTCCGACGCGCGCAAGGAGCTCGCCGAACGCAACACGACCGAGTTCTACGAGTATCTGACGGACTTGAAGGCCGAGCGTGAGCGAGCGCCGAAGGATGACCTCATCTCGGTCCTGATCGAAGCGGAACGCTCCGGCGCCATGAACTTCGACGAATTCATCTCCACCTGCATGCTGATCCTGATGGCCGGCCACGGCTCGACGATCGACGTGCTGGGCAGCGGCATGCATGCGCTCTTGCGCTTCCCCGAGCAGATGGCGCGGCTGCGGAGTGACCCCGGCCTTATCCAGACCGGCGTCCAGGAGATGTTCCGCTACGAGTCGCCGCTTCCGTTCTTTCACCGCCATTGCGTCGAGGACATCGAGATCTTTGGCCGGCGATTCGAACGCGGCACCAAGTTCGGCCTGCTCTATGGCGCCGCCAACCGCGATCCCAAGCAGTTCGACAATGCCGACACGTTCGATATCGGCCGCACGCCGAACCGGCACCTGGCCTTTGGCGGCGGTGTGCATTTCTGTCTCGGCAACCACCTCGCGCGCCTCGACATGGATATCATCTTCAGCACCCTGCTTCGCCGCTTCCCGACCATCGAGCTCGTCGACAAGGAACCCGAATACAAACGCGGCCTTTCGGTCCGTGGACCCAAGCGGCTGAAGATCGCCATCCGGCCCGCCTGATCCCGCACCCTCGACACCAACATACGCAATCGGAGAATACCCATGCCCAAGATCGTCTTCATCGGCGCGGACGGCACGACGAAAGAAATCCAGGCGGAAATCGGCCAGTCGCTGATGTCCGCCGCTGTGCAGAACGGCATCGATGCCATCGCCGCCGAATGCGGCGGTTCCTGCGCCTGCGGCACCTGCCACTGTTACATCGACGGCGAATGGAGCGACCGCCTGCCGGCGCCCGAATTCCAGGAACAGGACATGATCGAGTGCGTCGTCAATCCGAACGAACGCAGCCGCCTGAGCTGTCAGATCACGGTGTCTGCCGAACTGGATGGCCTTGTGGTGCACCTGCCCGCCGGCCAATACTGAGACGAAAAAGAAAAAATGGCCGGAGCGACATTTCGCTGCTCCGGCCAACACTTACGGGGAAGTTCTGATCGGCCGGGGCGGTACGCCCCGGCCGAATTTCGTCATTCTGCGAAGAACGCGAAGCGCACGATGAAGAGCGCTGCAACGAGCTGGGTCGCCGGGTGGATGACGCTCCACTTGCCGGTGAAGACCTTCAAGACGACATAGCTGACGAAGCCGAAGGCGAGGCCGTTGGCGATCGAGTAGGTGAAGGGCATGGCGAGTGCTGTAAGCGCTGCCGGTGCCGCTTCCGTCAGGTCGTCCCACTCCACTTCCGTCAGTTCGCGCATCATCAGGCCGGCGACATAGAGCAGAGCCGGAGCCGTCGCATAGGACGGAACGGCAGCTGCCAGCGGCGAGAAGAACAGCGCGGCCAGGAAGAGCACGCAGACGGTGAGCGCGGTCAGACCCGTGCGGCCGCCAGCCTGAACGCCGGAGGCGCTTTCGACATAGGCGGTCGTGCTGCTGGTGCCGATCAGCGAACCGGCAACGATCGCGGTGCTGTCGGCGAGAAGCGCGCGGCCGAGACGGTTCGGCTTGCCTTCTTCGACCAGCTTGGCGCGCTTGGCGACACCGATCAGCGTGCCGGTCGCGTCGAAGACTTCGACGAGCACGAAGACGAGGATGACGTGCAGCAGGCCGCCATGCAGGGCGCCCATGATGTCGAGCTGCAGGAAGGTGGGCGCGATGCTCGGCGGCGCCGAGACGACACCCTTGAACTCGCTGACACCGAGGATCATCGACAGGATGGTGACGACCAGAATGCCGATCAGGATCGAACCGCGAACCTTCAGCGAATCGAGTACGGCAATCACAAAGAAGCCGAGGATCGCGAGCAGCGGGCCGGTCTGCTTGAGGTCACCCAGACCGACGAGCGTTGCCGGGTTGTCGACGACGATGCCGGCGTTCTTCAGTGCGATGATGCCGAGGAAGAGGCCGATACCGGTGGCGATCGCGCTTCGAAGCGAATGCGGAATACCGGCAATAAGCCAGCTTCGGACCCCAGTCACGGTCAGGATCAGGAAGATCACGCCCGAGATGAAGACCGCACCCAGCGCCTGTTGCCAGGTAAAGCCGAGGGCTGCGACGACGGTGAAGGCGAAGAAGGCGTTGAGGCCCATGCCGGGCGCCATGCCGATCGGCCAGTTGGCGACGAGCGCCATGACGGCAGAGCCGAGTGCGGCGGCAATACAGGTTGCGACGAAGACGGCATCCCTATCCATGCCCGTGCTCGACAGGATGTCGGGGTTGACGAAGATGATGTAGGACATCGTCAGGAATGTCGTGATACCGGCGATCACCTCGGTGCGCGCCGTCGTCTGATGCTCTTTCAGCTTGAATAGTCGTTCAAACATCTTTCCTCCCTTGGCGGCGTCACCACGACGCAGCCGAACGACAGTGAGCGGGAAACCGTCTCCTCCAGTTCCCGACCAGTGCATTTCGAACGCTCGGATAATTCCGAAGCGATCGCTTCGCTTTAGGCTTCGTGCCGGCTGGCGATCGTCCGCCCTCTTTCGGACGACGCGAATGCCTTTTGCACAGCCTTGGGATTGTGCGTCTTCCGGAGCCGGATCGCTAGCCGTCCATTCCCGGGATCGACGATGAAAGACTTTCAAATTTTTCGGAGAATTTGGCAGCACCGAACGACGCCATTGGGTCGGGTTCCACCTTCTGCGGGTCGCCAAAAAAGCCTCGAAAAATACACAGAAAGGCCCTATTGACCTTCCAACGATGGGAACCGCCATGTTTCTCTCATACAGAAACGAAGGAGACAAGCATGCAGAACTACAAGATCGACAACATGACCTGCGGCCACTGCGCCGGCGCCGTCCAGAAGGCGATCCTGAGCGTCGATCCGCAGGCGACGATCAAGGTCGATCTCGGCAACCGGGAGATCAGCGTCGAGACCGTTGCTGCCGCCGGCCCGATCGCCGATGCGTTGAAGGCCGCTGGCTATGAGAGCCGCGCGCTCTGAACGACGCGCTGCAACGACAATTTCCGCCAGAACGCCCCGGCCAATCCGGGGCGTTTTTCTTTGAACTCTTTCTCGTCGGCGCTCGTTCGGCACAGCCGCAGAAATTTGTAAAACCCGCTCTTGACCTTCTAACGGTGGGAACCTCTACCTTACAGTCATTGGAAGCTTTGAGGGCACCAAAGGCACGGAAGATCAGCTCGCTTCGCCGCACAGAAAATGCGGCATGCACCCTTGACCTTCCCACCGTTGGAAGCCCCAGAATGTGATAAAAGACTGTGAAAGGAGCACGATCATGGGATCGGTGACCCCCATTAGGAATAACAACGTTGAAGCTATTTCCGCTGCCGCCTTCAGCGCCAGCATACCCGTCGAGGGCATGACCTGCGCCTCCTGCGTCGCCCGTGTCGAGAAGGCGATCCGCGCCGTCCCGGGCGTGACGTCTGCCTCGGTCAATCTGGCGACCGAACGCGCCGACGTGCACTTTGATGCGGGCACCAAGTCGGGCGATATCGTCAAGGCGATAGAAAATGCCGGTTACGGCGCGGCTGAAGACACGATCGAATTCACCATCGAAGGCATGACCTGCGCCTCCTGCGTCGCGCGCATCGAAAAGGCGCTGAAGACCGTCCCTGGCGTCACGCAAGCCAATGTCAATCTGGCGACCGAGCGCGCCTCCGTCCGCGTGACAAAGGGCATCGCCACGACCGCAGCGCTCGAAGAGGCGGTCCGCGTTGCCGGCTATGCCGCCAAGCGCATCACCGGCGACGAAAGCGTTGATCGCGAAGGCGAAAAGCGCGAACGGGAGACCCGCAAGCTGGCGCGCTCGCTGCTGATTGCCGGCGTACTGACGCTACCGATCTTCGTGCTCGAAATGGGCTCGCACTTCATCCCGGCCGTGCACGAATTCGTCATGAACAATATCGGTATGCAGGAAAGCTGGTATCTGCATTTCGCGCTGACGACGCTGGTGCTCTTCGGCCCGGGCCTGCGCTTTTACCAGAAGGGCGTTCCCGCCCTCTTCCGCCTGGCCCCGGACATGAACTCGCTGGTCGCGATCGGCACGTCCGCCGCCTGGATCTATTCGGTCGTCGCCACCTTCGCACCCGACCTTCTGCCTGACGGTACGGCCAACGTCTATTACGAAGCCGCGGCCGTCATCGTCACACTCATCCTGCTCGGCCGCTTCCTGGAGGCGCGTGCCAAGGGCCGGACCTCCGAGGCGATCAAGCACCTGATGGGGCTGCAGGCGAAGACCGCCCGCGTCATCCGGGATGGCGAGACGGTCGAGGTACCACTTTCCGACGTTACCGCTGGCGATACCGTTGTGGTCCGCCCCGGCGACCGGGTTCCGGTCGACGGCAGCGTTATCGACGGCAACTCCTTTGTCGACGAATCGATGATCACCGGCGAACCGGTTCCGGTCGAAAAGATCGCCGGCAGCGAGGTGGTCGGCGGCACGATCAACAAGACCGGCTCCTTCACCTTCCGCGCAACCAAGGTCGGCGCCGATACGGTGCTGGCGCAGATCATCAAGATGGTCGAGCAGGCCCAGGGCGCCAAGCTGCCGATCCAGTCGCTGGTCGACCGTGTCACCGCCTGGTTCGTGCCGGCCGTCATCGCGATCGCGCTTCTGACCTTCGGCATCTGGCTGGTCTTCGGTCCCGATCCGGCGCTCACCTTCGCGCTCGTCAACGGCGTCGCGGTGCTGATCATCGCCTGCCCCTGCGCCATGGGCCTTGCCACCCCGACTTCGATCATGGTCGGCACCGGCCGCGCAGCCGAAATGGGTGTGCTCTTCCGCAAGGGCGAGGCGCTGCAGACGCTGCGCAACGCCGCTGTCATCGCCGTCGACAAGACCGGCACCTTGACCAAGGGCCGCCCGGAACTGACCGACCTCGAAACCGCCGAAGGCTTCGACCGTGACACCGTGCTGACGCTGGTCGCCGCCGTCGAAACCCGCTCCGAGCACCCGATTGCCGAAGCGATCGTCGAGGCGGCAAAGGCAAAGGGCCTTGATATCGCCGACCCGGCCAAGTTCGAGGCAATCCCCGGTTTCGGCGCCAGCGCCGAGGTCTCGGGCCGCACGGTGCATGTGGGCGCCGACCGGCTGATGACGCAGCTGAACCTCGACGTGTCGGCTTTCGCAGAACAGGCAGCGCGTCTCGGCTCTGAGGGCAAGAGCCCGCTCTATGCGGCGATCGACGGCAAATTGGCGGCGATCATCGCCGTTGCCGACCCGATCAAGGAAACCACACCGCAGGCAATCCGCATGCTGCACGATCTCGGCCTGAAGGTCGCGATGATCACCGGCGACAACCGCCGCACCGCAGAAGCGATCGCCGCCAAGCTCGGCATCGACGAGGTCATCGCCGAAGTTCTGCCGGATGGTAAGGTCGCGGCCCTGAAGAAGCTGAAGCAAGGCGGACGCGCGGTCGCCTTCGTCGGCGACGGCATCAATGATGCGCCGGCGCTCGCCGAAGCCGATGTCGGTCTCGCGATCGGCACCGGTACGGATGTCGCCATCGAGAGCGCCGACGTGGTGCTGATGTCCGGCGATCTCCTGGGTGTGCCGAACGCGATCGCGCTGTCCAAGGCGACGATCCGCAACATCAAGGAGAACCTGTTCTGGGCCTTCGCCTATAACGCAGTTCTCATCCCGGTTGCCGCCGGCGCTCTCTATCCGGCCTATGGGTTGCTGCTGTCGCCGATCTTCGCAGCCGGTGCCATGGCGCTGTCGAGCGTTTTCGTGCTCGGTAACGCGCTGCGGCTCAGAGCATTTCGCCCGGTTGCCGCAGCCCGCGCGGCTTAGGTTCGACATTCTTCCCGGCTGCTGCGGCGTGGCGGCGGCCGGGAAGAGCCCTTATATTCGAAGGGAATGGCCGTAGGGCCGCAGCAAGGATGACACCATGAATATTGGCGAAGCTTCCCGCGCCTCCGGCGTCTCGACGAAAATGATCCGCTATTACGAGACGATCGGCCTCATCCCGCAGGCGGACCGCAGCGAGTCCGGTTATCGCAACTACGGCGACAACGACGTCCATACGCTGCAGTTCATCCGCCGCTCGCGCGACCTCGGTTTCACCGTCGAACAGATGGCCGATCTCCTGGCGCTGTGGCGTGATCGCTCGCGCGCCAGCGGCGAGGTCAAGAAGATCGCGCTCGAACATGTCGCAATCCTCGAGCGCAAGGCCGAGGAACTCAAGGCGATGAGCCGGACACTGAAGTATCTCGCCGCCCACTGCAATGGCGACGGCCGCCCGGATTGTCCCATTCTCGATGACCTCGCTGATTCCGGAAACAAGCCCGCAAAGGCAACCGAGCCCGCCCGCTTCGGCACGGCCGGCATCGATCCGGTCCGCAACCGTCGGCATGGCTGACCAAAACAGGTGCGCGTCGCCGCGTCTCACGCATTCGTGACGTCGCCGAACATCCGCAGCATTGACAGGAATCAAAGGCGTTTCTACGGATCGATCATGGAGAAGGTGCGAACCACATATCTGCGTTTGCTGATGGTGCTGAAGCTGGCGATCGCTTTGTCGCTGGCCCTGCTGCCTTTTTCCACCGCCTCTGGCATGATGCATGCGGCCGCGCACGGCTCGATGCAGATCGAGGCTTCGGCCAGCCCGACGCAAATTGCGACCGAGCACTGCCCGAGCCTCGACAAGGGCAAGGTGAAGCCGGCGGAGCAAAGCGGCAAGACCGACAAGAAGGATTGCTGCAAGACCTTCTGTGCCGCAGTGGCGGTGCTTGGCGACGCCGACGGCAGCCATCCGGCTTTCCTGCGCTCCATCAGCAATTTCGGCCCGCATCCGCAGCTCACCCCCGGCGAGCTCGACGGCCTCCATCGCCCTCCAAGAGCCTGATTTCGTGAATCCGTGACCGCTGCTGCGGGTCTCCTTTGGTCCTTGCCGACTGAAGGATCTGCGGTGGTGCGAAGCGCTGCGGCGGCTTCCGCGTGTCCGATGAGACGCTCGGCCCACCTCTAGTGCGGTCCGCGACAAGGCCCGCCCGGTTTCATCCGGTCGATCGCCGACCTCTGCCATTCACATTTCAGGTTTGACCATGAAACGTTTGTTTTCCATGGCGCTACTGCCCATGATCCTGGGCGGATGCGCTGCCACATTGCCTGCCGAGGTCTCAAGCCTTGGCGATCCCGCTGACAGTTCGAGCGGCATTCGAAGCACGCAATATCGCAGCCCCATTTCGGGCTATACCCATCGCGAACCGACCGGCCCCAAGGCGTGGCGCCCACTCAACGACGCGCAATCGACCGCCAAGGGAGACGCGTCATGAGGCTTCGCAAGCTCAACCTCGCGGCAGCCATCGGCCTGCCGCTCGTGCTCGCCGGATGCGTGACCGAATACTCGGCCAAGGATGCGGGCTTTACGACGGTGGACGCCAGGGTTTCGACGGCCGCAACCAAGAAGAGCGTCTGGGTCCAGAACCGCGAACAGGCCGACAAGGTCAATGCCGAGTTCAAGGCGCTCCTGAAGCGCAAGACCATCGACGCTGACACCGCCGTCCAGGTCGCACTCCTCAACAACAAGGGCCTGCAGGCGGCCTATGCCGATCTCGGCGACGCGTCGGCGGATGCCTGGCAGGCGACATTGTTCCTCAACCCAACCATCTCGATCGGCACCACCGGGGTCGGCACGCCGGAACTGCAAGCCTACAAGGCGATCGAGGGCCTCGTCACGACCAACATCCTGGCGCTTCTCACTCGCGACAAGACCATTGCGGTCGCCGATGCGCGTTTCCGCCAGGCGCAGCTGAATGCAGCGCTCAGCACATTGCAGCTTGCCGCCGAAACCCGCCGCGCCTGGATCGAAGCGGTCGCCGCATGGGAAACAGTCGGGCAACTGAACCAGGCGCAAGCCGCCGCCGACGCCTCCTCCGAACTTGCCGCCAAACTCGGCGAGACCGGCGCCATGGGCAAGGGCAACCAGGCGCGTGAGCACGTCTTCAACGCGGAACTTGCCGGTCAGGCAGCCGAGGCCCGGCTTGCGGCGCGCCTTGCCAAGGAAAACCTGACGCGGCTGATGGGGCTCTGGGGCGCTGACCTCAATTACCAGGTGCCCAACCGCCTGCCGAACCTGCCGAAGACCCTTGCCCGCAAGGACAGTATCGAGGCGGAAGCGCTGAAGCGCCGCGTCGACCTGCAGATCGCCCGCCTCGATCTCGAAGCCGTGGCCAAGTCCTACAAGCTCACCGAAGCGACCCGTTACGTCAGCGATCTGGAACTCGTCGCCGGTGCGGAAGCGGAACGGGAGAAGGAGGACCACGGCACCAAGGTCGAGACCACAGCGCAGTTCGAGCTCGAATTCGTCATCCCGATCTTCGACAGCGGCAGCGCGCGCATGCGCAAAGCTGAGCTTGCCCATATGCGCTCGGCAAACCTGCTCGCGGAAAGGGCGGTCAACATCCGCTCGGAAGCGCGGTCGGCCTATGAGGCTTATCGCTCGCGCTACGACATTGCCCGGCACTACCGCAACAACGTCGTGCCGCTGCGCAGCAAGATCGAGGAAGAAGCGACCCTCAGCTACAACGGCATGATCACCAGCACATTCGAACTGCTTGCCGACGTCAGGGCCAAGGTCAATTCGACCGTGCTCTCCGTCAACGCAAAGCGCGATTTCTGGCTGGCCGATGCCAACCTGATGACCGCCATCCACGGCGGCGGCTCAGGCGGCGCAGCGGAAGGCGCGGCCGCACCGGCGGCGGCCGAAGCCGGTGGCGCAGGACACTAAGAAGGATCAGATCATGTTCAACAGAAGACACTTCCTCGGCGCAGGCGCTGCTCTCGTTTCGACAGCCGCCTGGGCGCAAACCTCCAATTCCGGCCTGCCGGAAGCGGCAAGCATGGACAACGCCTCGACCCAGAAGCCGCTCGTGCCGACAAGCGGACCTGACTACAACCCGGTCGTCACCCTCAACGGCTGGACCTTGCCGCACCGCGTGAATAGCGGCGTCAAGGAATTTCACCTTGTCGCCGAGCCGGTCGAACGGGAGATGGCCGACGGCATGACCGCCTATCTCTGGGGCTATAACGGCCAGTCGCCGGGCCCGACGATCGAGGCGGTCGAAGGCGATCGTGTGCGGATCTTCGTCACCAACAAGCTGCCGGAGCACACCACCATCCATTGGCACGGCATGATCCTGCCTTCGGGCATGGACGGCGTCGGCGGGCTGTCGCAGCCGCATATCCCGGCGGGCAAGACCTATGTCTACGAGTTCGACCTCGTGAAGTCCGGCACCTTTATGTACCACCCCCATGCCGACGAGATGGTGCAAATGGCCATGGGCATGATGGGTTTCTTCGTGGTGCATCCGAAGGATCCGAACTTCATGCGCGTCGACCGCGACTTCGTGTTCCTGCTCAATGCCTACGACATCGATCCCGGCACCTATGTGCCGCGCATCATGGAAATGACCGACTTCAACATGTGGTGCTGGAACAGCCGGATCTTCCCGGACATCGACCCGCTGGTCGTGTCCAAGAACGACCGCGTGCGGGTCAGGGTCGGCAACCTCACCATGACCAACCATCCGATCCACATGCACGGCTATGACTTCGAGGTGACCTGCACCGATGGCGGCTGGGTGCGGCCGGAGGCGCGCTGGCCGGAAGTGTCGATCGACATTCCCGTCGGCGCCATGCGCGCCTACGAATTCGACGCCAAGTACGAGGGCGACTGGGCGATCCATTGCCACAAGTCGCACCACACGATGAACGCGATGGGTCACGACATCCCGACCTTCATCGGCGCCGACAAGAAATCGGTCGCGGAAAAGATCCGCAAGGTGAAGCCCGACTACATGCCCATGGGTACGGCCGGAATGGCCGACATGGGCGAAATGGAAATGCCGCTCCCCGACAACACGATCCCGATGATGACCGGCTGGGGTCCGCACGGCGCGTTGGAGATGGGCGGCATGTTCTCGGTGGTGAAGGTGCGTGAAGGCATCTCCGCCGGCGATTACAGCGATCCCGGCTGGTACGAAAACCCGCCGGGAACACAGGCCTGGGAGTGGACCGGCGCATTGCCGGAGCCGACACGGGCCAAGGATGCCAAGACCGTCATCACGCCCAAACCGTGAGAGGGCGGCCGACTGCAATGAGCTCTTTCAAATCCATCAGGAACATTTACGATGAAGAAATCAGCATTCGCTCTGGCGCTCGTTGTCGCCTCCGCCCTTTCCTCTGAGGCCCTTGCCAGCGGCAGCCACGCCGGCGGCCACGACAAGGTGTCGATCGGCGAGCCCGGTGACAGCAAGAAGTCGACCCAGACGATCCGCGTCACCATGAAGGAAACCGACGACGGCAAGATGATCTTCACGCCGGCGACCATCAAGGTTCGCCAGGGCCAGACGGTCCATTTCGCCATCAAGAACGCCGGCGAACTCGCGCATGAATTCGTGCTCGACGACAAGGCGACGATCCAGGAACACAAGATCACCATGGAAAAGTTCCCGGACATGGAGCATGACGACCCGAACGCCATCCGGCTCGAGCCCGGCAAGTCCGGTGACATCTACTGGACCTTTACCAATGACGGCACCTTCGAGTTCGCCTGCCTGGTGCCGGGCCACTACGACGCCGGCATGCATGGCCCGCTCGACGTCGTGAAGAAGTAACCCGAGAAAACAGGAAAGGATGAAACCATGAAGTCTGTAGGTACCCTCTTTGCAGCGCTCGCGCTCACCGTCTCCGCCACCTTCGCCCTGCCCGCATACGCGGCCGAGTT
>NZ_JAEPRP010000232.1:2375-9088 GCF_016652895.1 Ensifer sp. SSB1 | reverse complement strand
TGCGAGTTATCGTGTTCAAGGGCAGCCAGAGACGTCAGGGTCACCGTCGTGCCGGATAGCGTGACCGTGAACGCTGTCGCATCGAACGATCCGTTGTTGTCGCTGTCGTACTTGCCGGAGATCTGGTTGGCCGAATCCGCCACCAGCGTGATCGGATGATTGCCGTCCGTCGTTTGCAACCCGGTCGCCGTCCCGCCCGCTAACGAAAGCGCATAGGTCACGTTGCTCGTTTTGCCGTCAACCGCGCTGGAATCGAACGTTGGCGGCGTGATCGTTGCCTGGGCATGCCCGGCAACACCGCTCGCCTCGACCACCTCGGCGACACCAACCGCGGGTGCTGCCGTGATCGACAACGAAGGCCCGGAATCATCGAAGTTGATGAACGAGCCGACCTGTTCGGTGTAGGCGTTTGGAGTCTGCGACGTGAAATGGAATTCGGTGATGTCGCAGCCTTCGTTCGCATCGACCCCGGTAACGGTCAACCGATCCATCTGCTTGGCCGTCGTGATGTCGACGGTAGTGATGTTATCCAGCCCGGTGATGGTAACAGCGTTCCCTGTCCCGCTCAGGCCCGAGATAACGACGTTGCCGCTTCCCGTGGCATAGGTGCCATCGGCGGTGATGAGCGTGGCGAAACCCGATTGACCGGTCAGTTTGACGCTGACGATGTCGACGGCGGTGGTATCGGTACCGTTGAAGAAGTCCGAACCTTGCTCGTCGCCGGTATTGTCGAAGGCCTTGATCGTGATGTCGACCCGCAAGTTCGGATTGGAGGGCGTGATCTGGTTGATCGTGAACCCGGCCTGCGTGACGTTGTTGAGATGGCTGCCATATTGGATTTGGGACCCGCTACCCGCGGCGATGTTGCTGCCGGTGACAAAATCGACCTGGAGCGTTTCGGTCGGATTGATGCTTTGATTGTTGACGCCGAACCCTTGTGTGCTGACGTTGGCAGTGGCGTTGGCTCCGGCCAAAAAGCCAGTCACAAGCAGTTGCTTGGAGGCGTCCGTTGGCGAATTGAGCACGTAAAAATCATGGTTTCCCGGCGCCGCGTTCTGCCCTGAGAAACCAACCACGGTGGTGCCAGATACTGAGGCGAAGACCTTGTCGGTAAGGTCAATGCGTTCGTCCACCTTGGTCGGATCCGGATGGGACAGTGCCACGTACTGAACCAGGTAAAGGTCGGCCTTTGTGCTGCTTGTGGGATCAAGCCCAAAGGCGAAGGCGAGCGGCCCGTTGGCGGCGGGCGCGACTGCGCCGTCAGAGGTCCCGATGACGCCGATCACGACGTTTGGGTGCGTTGGATCCTGGAAAAGCCAGACATAGTTACCGTCGACCGTGCGAATGCCGCTGTTCACTCCGATCGTTGGGGAAAAGGGGATCCCCGAAGCGTTTTGTGCGAGAACGATCGAATTGATGGTTTCCCCGGCGCTCGCCGACGCTTGTACGAAATTGGCCTGATAGGCCACTTCTGGGGAGGCCAGCCCGGTCGCTGGATCGTCGAGGCTGAGGAGATACAACAGGGTGGTGTTCGTGTTGAGCGCTGGGTCAATGTCGTTGTCCGTAAGACCGGTGCTCTCGTCAACAATGATGTCTTGAGCCAGAATATCCAATGCCATTGAGCAATCCTCCACAACAACGAATTGGCCAAAGAATTGGGGCCGGAACCCCGTCAGAGGTGGCGCCGATTCCACTTCGGATAAGAAAAGGCTTTCTGGTAGATGTCCCCTTGTGCGCGTTCTAATCGCACCTTGTTATGTGCACTACTATAAGGCACCTGTGTTATTCTGGGACGCTACGCCGCTCACCTGTACCCATCAAGTTATCCTTAAGGACTAACTAATGTATTGGAGGTTGTGCGCGATCCGTGCAGCCGCGGTCAACTTTTGGGCATCGATGGCGTTGCGGCTGAAGCGTCGCGCATTTTGTCATAAATCTTCGGGCCGGGAGCGAACGGCATGCAAATCCCTCGCATTCGCCGCCCATGCGTCCACCAGGAGCATCATGCTGTGGCTCCAGGGTCGCCCAGAAAGGCGTCGCAAGCGACCCTGGAACCACTCTTGCGATCCCGGTCGTGGATGACGTAAAGGTTGTATTATGTTGTTCTAGGGTTGATTTGAGTGGCAAGGAGAGTAAGACCTTTGCCGGGTCTCGTAGGACTTAGGTCCTATATTTAACAGGGCTGCCGACAACGTACCGACGCGAAATCTACTCCCCCCGACCGCATTCCAACGGTTGTGCTCACGGACGCACGATCTGTCTCTGCGTACCACCCCGAAAGTTCTGAGCCTTTGGGTCTGACCGGTCATCAGCAAGCCGATCATCACTGCAGTCGCCAATGAATGGGCGGCTTGCCCTTGATCCGCTGAATTCGAGATCCGGGACCGCGAGCATTCTTACTGTGCAAAGCCGCTGTGAACGCTGCTTTCTATCGTTCGCACAATTTCCCCTTAAGGTCGTTCAGGCGTATGGCTTATTGGGGACACCCGGGCAATGGATTCGGGGAACAGGTTCGGAAACGAGTTCGAGAGAGCGCATGAAGCAACAGTTCGACCTATTTGTTTCCGATGATACGGATCCGTCAAAGGTCGCCCGTCCATCGAGCATGAAGCGACAGGCTTCAACAGGTCTCAGCGACGAGGAGATGGTCCGGCACCTTCGCGCTACAGGCCGGTTTCGGATACTCACAAAGCTCGAGCCTCGCCCCATTGCGACAGCGTTGCGTCCCGAGTTTCCCTTGAGAGGCGTCATCCTCGACACGGAAACGACCGGCCTCAACCACCGCAAGGACGAGATCATCGAGATCGGAACCATCGCGTTCACGTTTGACGAGGCCGGCAACATCGGCGACGTGACCGGGGTTTATGGAGGGCTGCAGCAACCAAGCGTTCCTATCCCGGCTGAGGTCACGCGCCTGACCGGCATTACCGATGCCATGGTCGTTGACCAGATGATCGATATTCAGGCGTTGCGTACGATCCTTGAACCGGCGGATCTCATCATCGCACACAACGCCGGGTTCGATCGGCCGTTCTGCGAGGCTTTTTCTTCGATCTTTGCGGGTAAGGCCTGGGCTTGCTCGGTCTCCGAAATCGATTGGGCATCCCGCGGCTTCGAAGGCACCAAGCTCGGCTACCTGATCGGGCAGGCGGGTTACTTCCACGACGGACATCGAGCCGTAGACGACTGCTTCGCGCTGCTCGAGGTCCTGGCAAAGGGCGAGGACGGCGCGAGCCGGACGCCGTTTGCCGAACTCTATGAGGCAAGCCAGCGATCGCGCGTTCGTGTGTTTGCGGAAAGCAGCCCATTCGACATGAAGGACCATCTGAAGGCGCGCGGCTATCGCTGGTCGGACGGCAGCGACGGGCGCCCGAAATCATGGTGGATCGAAGTTGGAGAGGATGCGCTCGAGGACGAGCTTCGATACCTGCGCTCGGATATCTATCGCTGGGATGAGGCCGATCCGCCTGTCAAGCACCTGACGGCTTTCGACCGCTTCAGGGCTTTGTGAGCCTTCCTTGAGCCCGACCGATGAGCTTATACGGCCTTGCCGGGAGACCGACGTCTTTCAAGAAGCGCCGCACGGATCATTTCTGTTTTCGACGGCGGCGCAGGAAGAAGGGAGTGCGCGCCTGACTTGGCTTTTCCATCACGCACCCGCAAGCTTTCGTACCTCTGCTGAGCGTCCAGTCGATCGGCGTCGGATACGAGGTCTATCGGCACGCCGTTGATGTCATGACGGGATGAATCCTGGCGCGCGACTGCGATCTGATAGCTTCTGGAATGAATATAGGCCCCCGTCGCCTTTCGCAGCGTCGATACGCTGATCTCCGGCTTCAAAAGGCACCGGATCTCATTCCATAGGCCCAAGGCAAATGGCCGGATCGGGTCACCTACCTTTATCGGAAGGATCGCGATCGGCCGTGTAAGGAGAGCGTTGATCTCATCGGCCTTTGATACCTCTCGATCGCGCGCCGGAACCGGGCCGGTGTTTTCTCGTGGTGATTTCAGTGTGGAAGGTTTCTGACGTTTCACGGTTCGTGCCCGCAGCAATCTGGCAAAGTCCTCATCAAGGATATGCCGCACAACATGTCAAAAGAGCGACGTTGGGGCCGGGTTGAAAGGTTCGAGCTGGGCAAGCTCAAAGCGCGAGCGCGAGTTGAGGCTTGTCTTCAACGGTCGTCCCGTCGAGCGATGACAGCGAAACGCCCAAAAGCCGGATGCCTTTTGCGACCGGGAAAAGCGGCAAGAGCAGGAGCGTCGAGACGTCGGCGAGTTCGCCAGCGCTTGCGATCGGGGCGGTGACCGTCTTGCTCCGGGTGATCTGCGTGAAATCTTCCCATTTCACCTTCAGCGTTACCGTCTTTGCGTGAATGCGGTTCACCTCGCAATAGCGCCAGACCTTCTCGATTAGCGGCTGAAGTCCCGCGCGTGCCGTCTCGAAATCGTGGATGTCGGTGGAGAAGGTATCTTCCGCCCCGATCGATTTGCGCACCCGGTCGGGATTGACCTGCCGTTCGTCGACACCGCGGGCGATCCAGTAGAAGTAAGGCCCTGATTTTCCGAAGTGCTGCTGCAGAAAGGCAAGGTTGCGCGTTCTGAGGTCGGCCCCCGTTTCTATGCCGAGCCTGTGCATGCGCTCGGCCGTCGCTGGCCCGACGCCATGGAACTTCTTGACCGGCAAGGCCTCGACGAAGGCCGGGCCATTTTTCGGCGTGATGACGAAGAGGCCGTCGGGCTTCCTCTGGTCGGATGCCATCTTGGCGAGGAACTTATTGTAGGAAACGCCGGCGGACGCGGTCAGTCCGGTCCGCGCCTTGATCTGCCCGCGGATTTCCTCGGCAATCTCGGTTGCAACCTCCATTCCCTTCAAGTTCTCGGTCACGTCGAGATAGGCCTCATCGAGCGACAACGGCTCGACGAGCGGCGTGTACTCCGCAAAAATCGCGTGAATCTCCTGAGACACCGCGCGGTAGGCATCGAAGCGCGGGATCACGAATATCAACTCGGGGCATTTGCGTTTGGCCGTTACCGACGGCATGGCCGAATGGACGCCGAACTTGCGTGCCTCGTAGCTTGCCGCCGCCACGACGCCGCGCGCTTCGCCGTGGCCGACGGCGATCGGGAGGCCGCGAAGCTGAGGATTGTCCCGTTGCTCGACGGAGGCATAGAAGGCATCCATATCTACATGGATGATCTTGCGCGGTCGGAGAGCGGTTTCCATGGTCTTCACCTCGGCCGTGCTGTTGTAACCGAATGCGCGGTCACAACAGTTGACCTTCTTCGGTCGGTGCTGCCGGCGGCTTGGCGACCACCCGCATATTGCCCGGCAGGGGCCGCTGACGATGCTTGACCTCGTCCCAAAACCCCGTGAGCCACAGGTCCACTTCCTCGGGCGTCATCAGGATCACTGGCACCGCCTTGAAGTGGATCGGTGCAACGACCTCATTCGTTGACATGGCGAGGCCCAGCGACGGCTCGTTCCAGCCGGCCCTGTCGTGCGCAAGGCCTTGGTAAACTGCATCACCGCATCGCATGTTGTCGTGCTGTTATAGAGGTTGCACATTTTTCAGTCCTCCCAGCTTCCAATCCGCTGCGCTTCATACCAACGAACGCCGGCAGATGTCGCCGTTGTTCGATGTCAGGCCCGCATTTCCCTTAAGTTGCATTCGTCAGGATCTCTGGACGTCTTGCCCTGAGGTCGATTGACCCACAATGCGGAAACGAACAAATAGAGAACATATCTACGGGAAGCACTAATGCATAGCCCCACTGAGCTTCTCCTTCCACAATGTTTCGTCCAGTCGACATGCCGTCGTCTCCTAACTTCGAGAGCGCATCCAGCGCCTCGAAGGCGCAAATGGCCTCCGCCGACAAGTTGGTCGAGGAACCGGAGGCCGATGTCTCCAATCTGAATCGGCATTCTCGGCAACCGGATCGGACAGCGCCGGCTCTTCAGCTTCGCGCCGGTCGCAAGCGTTGTGTCCGAGCGCTCGGTTTCCCGCATTGCCCCAATGGCGCCGGATGCAGGTGACACCTGGCTCGGTCAGTGGCCTCGGCCGACGCGCCTTCTTCTGCATTCCGAACCGATTAATCCGTCTATTCGCAGATCATCAGTTTACAGGTTGATATATTAGCGATGCCGTACCGGAATTGCCGAAAGCGACCTTCCTTGCGGAGAGCTTTGTTCGTATCTGAGCGCATCGGTTTGGCCGTTGGAGTTTTTCTTCCCCGCGTTCAGAGAGCCATCTGGATGCGAACCTCGCCCCGCCTTCCCCGGCGGGGCTTTCTTTTGAATCGTCGCCATACGGATTGCGACGATTTCTGCTGGGGCGATGCCAAGATTTGGCGGATCCTGATCAATGGAAGGTGTGAAGCATGAGAAAACTGGTCGCGGGCAAGCTCCACGGTATCTATGTGACGGAGGCGAACCTCAATTATCACGGGTCGATCACGCTTGATCCCGACCACTGCGAGGAAGCTGGCATCCTGCCGATGGAGTTCGTGGAGATCTGGAACAAGAATTCCGGGGCCCGTATTTCCACCTACGTTATTCTCGGCGAACGCGGATCCAGGTGTTGCATCCTCAATGGCGCGGCTGCACGGACCTGCCAGCCCGGCGACCAGGTTATCATTTGCAACTCCGTTTATATCCAAGAGAGCCAGATCACATCATTGAAGCCGAAGGTCCTGACCTTCGATGAGGACAATCG
>NZ_JAEPRP010000232.1:0-2365 GCF_016652895.1 Ensifer sp. SSB1 | reverse complement strand
TGTCCTATGCGGTATCTGTCGATCCCGAGGGCAAACACACCTTCCAGATCCTCGATGAAGCAGACAACGTCCTTCCCGTGCCACTGATCGTGTCTGGGGCATAGGGGCGGTCGCAAACCCGAAGAGCTCGCAGTTTCAGGCTCCAATTTACGGGGAAGGCGTTTGTCGCCACGCCGGCACCTACGGCAGGTGTCCACGACTGAGCCTCGACCACACCTCCCGCCTCGTCGCCTCACTGCTTGTCGCTACTCAGGCCACGGCGCGCAGCCGATGTTTCCACGCTGGCAGTCACGGATTGCTGATGAACTGGCTGATCGATCGGTACGTACGGTCGGCCGATCGCCGTCTTCAAGGCGAGTCCTGCGGCACTGGCGAAGGCACGCCGAGTCTTATCGCCATTGAGAAGTTTGGCGACAACCCGTCGTCCCGAGCACGCTGGTCGATATGACTGGCATTTCTAAGTTCTGCGAGCGACACTGACGTATCCACCGCCCCCCGATCGTAGGCGTAGTCGGGAAGATATCCGTTGACGATGAGACGCCAGTCGAACGGGACCCTGTCTCCCACAACGCGCATCATCTTGACGACCGTGGTCGTGCAGTTGGTCGTAAGCGAGTTGTAGAATTGCGGCGTTGTAGCAAGAGCATTGGCGTCTGCAACATACTCGCGCAGAAGCGCACGTGCCTGGTCAGGCGATGCTTTCAGGCGATAGATCTGAACATCCTCGCCGCGGAAGTTCGAACGGACGCCCACCACGTCCCGTTCGTCGGCTGCGATGATGACCAGAGGATTGCTCTTGAACAAATCTGCGAGCGGCGAGAACGCGCCGCCAGCCCGCCGACGGACTTCGACCGACCACGGGAGCTGCTCGCCGCCTTCAAATCCGAAACTGAAAATGACGTGGGCGATCTCTGGTCCCGCCCAATAGGACATGAACAGGTCGACCGTTTTGAGCTTCCTCATGTCGTAGGTCCGCGTGGTCCACTGTTCGACGAATTCCGTGGTGCTGTGCCATTCGAAGTTCCGAACATTGGTCAGTGTCAGCAGGTCGCCGTGAAATTCGCCTGTGACCTGTCGCGCGACATCGGGTGCCCAGGATGCGTTTTCGACGGGCTTGATCGTCCTCCACCACATCAGGACAACTGCGAACGCAACTGCGAATGCCAGGACAGCTTTGAAACGCCAGCGTCCAAACAGCGCCGCGACCGTCAAAAGTCCGACAAGTGCAAAGAGCCCGGCGACAAAGCCTCTTGTGACCTCCGAAACGGGAAGGCGGTACCACAATGCAAGCGTGGCCCATGCAGCGGCCAAGGCTAGTAGAATTGCCAGTGGTACAGTCAGGACAGCCAGACCCAAGCGACGCCAGCCACTCTTTTGCGTGTTCAAGCCGGGACCGGTCAATGTTTCAGGTCCCGCACAGTCTGCCGACCGCTTTGTTTGTTCCGCCACTTGCTCACGTCTGACTCCTCTCGTTGCGTTCGAATACTCGATTGGCCTCAACCGACTGGCAATAAACTGTAGCGCCTAGGCGAATCCGCAGTCGAAGTTCGCACAGAATTGATCGCGAGTTTGATCCCACTCACGGGCGACGACCGAGCCCTTCGATCCGTTCATCAAGGCCGGTCAAAAGGCTCCTCCGCAACTGCCTCTCAATCGGGCACGACGTCCCATTTGTCGTCGGGATCGAAGCGGTCGATGAAGGGCACGATCTCTTCGGTATTCGGCCCGAGATCGCGTTCGTAGACGATGCCTTGCTGGTTGACGACGAAGGTCTTGACGCCGGTCTCGGCATAGCTCACCGGCGAGGCGATCAAGGCGAAGCCGCCGATCATGTTGCCGTTGATGACATAGTCGTACCGGCCGCCGGCGATGTTGTCGCCCTGTGACGTCAGGATGCGGAAACGGTAGCCGAAGTATCCTTGGCCGGCCTTCGCCTTCTCCAGCGCAGCTTCGCTGATCGCATCGCCGACCGGGCTTTCACCATCGCCCTGGTCAGCCGGCCAGTAAAGCCCGTCCGTCTGGCCGGGGGAGCTGATCAGCTTCTGGGCATATTCGAGCACGCCGTCGGCGTCGCGGTCCTTGGAGGCATATTCCTTCTGGGCATCGACATAGGCCTGAGCGGTGTCGATTGCCTGCAGTTCGTTCTCGCCGACGCGGCGATTGATGATTTCCTCGAGCCCGACATAGGTGTCGAAGGCCCATTTGCCATCTTCGCCCTTGGTGATCGGAAATGGCAGCGGCCAGAGCCGATCGCCGATCTGGATGATCTTGCGTCCATCGAGATCGCGCACTGTGACATTGCGGGCAGCACCTTCACGGATGAGCGCGAAAGTATCCATCGCGCCTTCACCGGCCTTCAGCTTCT
>NZ_JAEPRP010000231.1:0-9110 GCF_016652895.1 Ensifer sp. SSB1 | reverse complement strand
GCGATCGTAGACGGGAACGATCTCGGTGCCAGCCGGTAGGCTGTCCTTGACCGCCGCCAGGTTCTTCTTGGCGCTGTCGATGACGTTGAGAGCGTTCTCGCCGACCCGCTGCAGCACGATGCCGCTTGCGACCTCGCCTTCGCCGTTGAGTTCGGTGATGCCGCGCCGCTCGTCGGGAACGGTCTCCACCCGCGCGACGTCACCGAGGCGCAGCGGCGCGCCGCCTTCAGTCATCAGCACGATGTTCTCGATGTCCTTGATGCCTTGCAGATAGCCGCGGCCGCGGACCATGAACTCGAACTCGGAAATCTCGACTGTGCGCCCGCCGACGTCGCGGTTGCTGGCCCGCACCGCGTCGGCGATCTGCTTCAGCGTCACGTTCTGGGCGCGCAAGCGCGCCGGGTCGACGACGACGGAGTACTGCTTGACGAAGCCGCCCACGCTCGCGACCTCGGCGACGCCATCCGACTTCGAGAGTGCAAAGCGGACGACCCAGTCCTGCAGCGAGCGCAGTTCGGCGAGCGACAGCTCCTTGGCGACCAAAGCATATTGGTAGACCCAGCCGACGCCCGTCGCGTCCGGGCCAAGGCTCGGCGAGACCCCCTCGGGAAGTCGGCTTGCCGCCGCATTGAGGTATTCGAGTACTCGGCTGCGCGCCCAATAGGGATCGATCCCGTCCTCGAAGATCACGTAGACGAAGGAAATGCCGAAGAACGAGAAGCCGCGCACGACCTTCGACCGCGGTACCGTCAGCATCGACGTTGTCAGGGGATAGGTGACCTGGTCCTCGACCACCTGCGGTGCCTGGCCGGGATAGTCGGTGAAGACGATCACCTGCACGTCCGAGAGGTCCGGGATGGCGTCGAGTGGAAGAGATCGCAGCGAGTAGATGCCCGCGGCGATCGAGAGTGCTGCGCCGACGATGATCAGCACCAGATTACGGGCGGACCAGGCGATGACGTTCGAGATCATGGTTTCACCTCGTCCGCAGTGAGCGCGCTTAGCGCCGCATTGAGATTGCTCTCGGCGTCGAGCAGGAAGTTCGCCGAGGTGACGATCTTCTCTCCGGCTTCGATCCCCTTCCTAATCTCCGTCACGTCATCGCCGCGCGCTCCGAGCGCGACGTCACGCGGTTCGAAACGGCCCTCGCCCTTGTCGACGAACACCACCTGGCGGTCGCCGGTGTCGATGACGGCGCTGTTCGGTACCGCGACGACCAGGGCGGTGTCACCCGAGGCGATCTGAACTTCGGCGTACATGTTCGCAAGCAGCAAACCTTCGGCGTTGGAAAGCTCGACCCGTACCTTGGCCGTCCGCGTCTGCGACTGAAGCTCGGGATAGATCAGGTCGACAGTGCCTTCGAACGTCTTGCCTGGCAGGTTGCGCACCCTCACCGTCGTTTGCGCGCCCTTGCGGATGTTCGTGGCATCGAACTCGGGCACGTCTGCAATCACCCACACCTTCGACGTGTCGGCGATCCGGAACAGCACGTCACCGGCTTCCGCCATCATGCCCGTCGTGGCGCTGCGCTCGAGAACCACTCCGTCACTTGGAGACAGATAGGCGATGCTCCTGGGCACCGTTCGGCTTTGAGCGATGGCCTTCACCGTTTCTTCCGGGACACCTAGATTACGTAGTTGCAGCGCTCCGCCGACGTCGAGGTCCGGTTTGCCGCCGCCGCGCAGTTCCGTCGCGTACTCCGCTCCGGCCTTGGCGATGTCCTTCGAGAAGAAGTGGAAGAGCTCGTCTCCTTTCCGCACCCGGTCGCCCGTCGTCACGTCGGCGACGCCATCGACGAAGGCGTTTGCCCGCATCGAAACGATCCGTACCAGGCGCTCGTCGAACGTGACCGTTCCAGGCACACGTACCTCGCGGCTGATGACGGCACTCTCTGCCGTCGCCGTCTTTACGCCCGTCCGCTGGAGCTTGCCGAGCGAGACCTTGACGACCGAGCTGTCCGTCTCGTCGCCCTCGAAGACGGGAAGGTAGTCCATGCCCATGGAGTCCTTCTTCGGCGCCTTCGACGTATCGGGCAGGCCCATGGGGTTGCGGTAGTAGAGGACTTTTCGCTCGCCCGCGGTGGGCATGGTTTCCGCCTGTGCGACCGTGGCCTTCTTCACCGTGTCGAAGGTGACGTCCTCGCTCTCGCGCACGGCGATGAAATCACGACCGTCGGCGGTTTTCCTGGGCGCTGCGGCGTACTCCGCCAGACCGTCCGGGTGTCTGTAGTAGACGATCCTGCCAGTCGGCACGGTTGCCTGGGGCATGGTTTCCCCGAGCGCCTGCTCGGAGAAGACCTTGTTGATGTGGCTGGCAAGGCCGCGCGTGCCAGCCGCGTACCCTCCCCCGCCGGCCATGGCGAGGGAGCTGACGAACAGCAGAAATTTGGACGCGGTCACGGCTGTGCCTGCAGAACCAGTTCGCCCTGGACGGTTTCGGTCTCGCCCTGGACCTTGGCCGCCAGCTTGAATCGCCAGCCGCCCTCCATGCTGAGGTTGGTCTTGAACGAGTAGGTGCCCGCTTCCGCTGACGGCAGGGCCTCGACCGGGGTGGTCATCGCCTCCATCCCCTCCGGTGCCATGTCCATCCTCGTGCTGAAGATGACAGCATCCGGCACAGGTTTTGACGTGCGCTTGTCGATCAGGCGCACCGCGACGGTCGCCTCGGGACCGTGCGGGACTTCGGACTGGACGAGCTGGAACTCGTAGTCCGTCGCGGCGGCAAAGGATGTGGTGGTTGCAGCCAGAATGATGGCAACCGAACCGAGGATAGCCCTCGGAGAAAAGATGTTTGTCATGTTGGATCTCACACGGGACCGGCACTTCGGGCCGCGTCCACGAAAAAACTGCGGTCGGAAGGACGCTTTCCGTCTGGAGGCGGCCGTCCGGTTTCTTTCAGCGAGTGAGATCAGGCTTTGGGAGGCCGCGCCGGAGGTTCGACGAGGGCGGACGGAAGGCGGTTTTCCTGGAGGACCGGATGTGACAACTCGCGTGCCCACAGGTCGATGCGCCAGCTATTGGCCTTGCTGCCGTGCGCGAGGATGATCGAAGAGCAGACCAGCGCGAGAGGACACGTCTTGCCGCAATCATTCTTCTGGGCAGGTTGCTGCTCCGGACAGCAAGACATGTCGTCCATGCCCGCCATCGCATCCATCTGCATGTCGGGCGAAAGGGCCATGGCGCTCGCAGCCGTGCCAACGCTCACGGGACCAAGCACGACCCCGAGCAACGCCAACACATAAAAAAAGCGCCGGAGCGCAACAACCACGAACATGCGCTTATGCTTGCATAGCGCGACGCGTATTGGAAGACGGTCACGGAAAGTTGCGACGGAGGGACGCACCAAGGTGCAGGCAGGTGGCTTCAATCAGCAAGAGGCTCCGATAGCGAAGAGCCCTCTCGGGAAAATCACTCAGGCAGGCCAGTATCCCCTTAGCAACCACGCTGCAGCGACCAGAGCCAAAAGCCAAATGCAAACGATCATGACGAGACCGCCCCGGCTCGACGGACGTTTTTCGACTTCGGTCGCTCGTTCGCGAAACTCGTTCATCAATTCCGGAGGCACGAGACGGACCGCCAGAAGAATGCCAATAGGAACGATTACCAGATCGTCGAGATATCCGAAGACAGGGATGAAATCGGGAATAAGATCGATCGGTGATAGAGCGTAGGCCGCAACCGCACCCGCGACAAGCTTCGCTGACCATGGGGTCCGTGGATCTCCGGCGGCGATCCAGAGTGCCACAACATCTCGCTTAATCTGGCGAGCCCACTGCTTTGCTCGCTGAATCCCGCGGGGTGGCGGTTTGTGCATGGTCATCGCGGCGTTCCGTCAAACCTGGAGAATTGTTGGTCGGCAAACCTCAGCCATCTCTGACACGATTCTTTCTTTGAAGGCACGCCAACAAAGGCACCGCCGAGCGCATTCCAGAACATCGCGATACGCGCGACAGACTTGGCAACTCCGAGTCGGACGGTCTAAGGCGAAGCGCTCCCCGTGCGCGGACAGGGAGCGCTTCGCACGGGCATCGATGACTTACCTGTCGGGAACCTTAGCCGTTCGCTTCTTTAGCGCTTCTCTGCGTTTGCCTTGGCTCACGATCTTGCGCCCGACTTTGGCCGCCTCGAATCCCGCTTTCAACAGCCCGTCGCCAAACGTCTCGCTGTCGTCGACCCCTTCGCCGCGTGGCTGAGTGCCACCTCCTCTACCCGCGTCACTTTTCCCACCAACTGACATGTCGAACTCCGATTATGGGCGGTCCTAGAAAGACGCGCTCTCCCCCTGGATAATCCTCCCGGCCTCAGCGCCAGGAAGCAGTTCGCGCTCTAGGACGGCTTCTGCGACGCGCACTACTTTCGCCCGCCACTCCCGGACGACCTCTTCCGCACGGGACAACTCCTCGGCAAGCAGCCGCTCCACCCTCCGTCTCAGGATTGGATCACTGCGACGGAGTTCATCAAGCTCCCGTGAACTGGAGAGGCTTGTGAAGCCGAGCGAGTGAACGCCGTGTGCTGCAATAAGTATCGTGGCGATGTCGTTTGCCCGATGGAGATCCGACCCTTCCCTACCGCCAGAGCCGTCGTAGCTCTCGTTGAGAACGACCCGCTCGGCGGCTTTTCCCGCGAGAAGCATTGCAATCTCGTCGCGATAGGCCTGCAGCGTCTTGTTGCGCACGATTGGCCTGCGCCATTCAACGTGACCGACGCTGCCGTCGCGATGTCCGGCCTGGCTGGCCACGACAATCGCCTCGACCTCACCGATGCCTAGGGCGAGCCCGACGATTGCGTGTCCCGCTTCATGGATGCAAACGGGCCATCGCTGTGCCTTCCCCATGGCGGCAATGGGGGGCACAATCGCGAGGAAGTCCGAGCCTGTCACCGGTCGCCTTTGCTTCCTGGCAATCCTACGCGCGTCCCGGGCGAGCTGACGCAATGCTGCGCCGGAGTAACCTCCGGTGGCGAGAGCGATGGCCCTCAACTCATCGGTGGGCAGCGAGAGGCCGACATGCATCGCAAGGATCTGCTCCCGAGCCTCCCTGTCAGGCATTTCGACCGCGATGTGTCGATCAAGGCGTCCGGGGCGCATCAGGGCATCATCGATGTCGTCGGGTCTGTTCGTCGCCGCGATCACAACGACACCTTCACGACCTTTAGCGCCGTCGAGAAGTTCGAGTAGCGCGTTGATCACCTGAAGTCCGTAGGAAGCATTGTTGCCCTTTAGGAGCTTGCGAGAGCCGAAGGAGTCGAATTCATCCAGGAAGAGGATTGCAGGGGCGGCGGCAATTGCCTCGCGAAACGTCTTCCGCATCGCACCGAGCATGTCACCCAGATGACCGCGAGCCTGCCATTGCGCACTTGATGCAGCCAAGAAGCCCACACCACACGATCTGGCCACCGCGCTCGCAAACAAGGTTTTGCCGCACCCTGGCGGGCCACTCAAAAGCAACCCGGCATCGACGTCACTCCACGAAATCGAACCATCCCGCCACGCGGAGATATCGTGAACAAGATCCTGCGCCCACTCAGTAGCCTTGCCATAACCCGCAAGTTCCTCCACCCGGGGCTCCCAGGCGACTACCCTTTTGGTCGGAAGCGAAGAGGCAAGCTTTTCCAGTGTGACTTCAATCGGCCGCGACTTTCGGATCGCGGCGAACAGCAACTGCGGCGGAAATTCAACGAGCGCGTTCGCCTGCTCCCTAGTGATGCTCAATTCCATCACTGCCCTAACGGCAATAAGGAGGTGATACGGCTTGAAGCGCGCCACTTCAATCACGCGATCAAGAGAGACATCAATCTCCTGCGGAAGCTCGGCGCCGTTCGTGATGAGGACAATGACCGCCCTACCTGAGGATAATGCATTGAGAGCTTCGCCCGCATCAGTCTCCTGCTTGAAGGTGCTGATCCGGACAATCGGTACAGTATAATGAAGAATCCCTGCCCCAATCAGAAGCGCCTTGACTGCGTCGTAGTATTTGTCGACGGCGGCACCTGGAGGGAGTCGTAGCCCAACCGCCCGGTCGCTCTTCTGAAAGATGCCGCATCGCTTTAGGGCAATCCTCAGGGAGTTTGCATAGGTTGTCACCTCAAGCCCTTGCTTGCGCATGTCGAAATCGAACTCTGTCATGGCTGCTCTCCTACGACCGGGCGCGGCGGACCACGGTGTCCGGTCCGAGCAACTGATCATCGAGGTCAACCTCGATCAGGCCTCTCAGGATCATGTGGGCGATCGATCCCATCGGCCTACCTTCCCTCACGGTCGCGAGGCAGTCGGTGAGCGACAGCGATCCCATTTCATCAAGGCCAGCCAAGATTCGGATGCGGTCGCCGAGAGTCGACTCCCGATCTGCGTATCGGATGAGATCCCGCGCGTTCTGCAGGCGGACTGGGTTCACATCGCACATTGAAATCGCCTGGTACCGATAGCCCAGCCGCGACGCGACGCTTGGCAGCCAGGTGATGATGTCGGGGTCGGCCCGCCAGACATCCACGAGCAATGTTTCGCGCGCGGTCTGCACGGCGAAATCGACAAAGTGATGCCTGGGCTTGCGAGCGCTGGATTCGTTGATGATCGGATGCGTGACACAGCGCCAGGAAATCACTTCCGGGTCAAGATCCAGAAGGCATGCATAGTCGCTGGCCTGCTGCGAGCGATACAGAGTACGCCCAACACCCTTGAGTGTCGTGAAAGGGAAACGGGTTTTATACGGATTGCGGAGATCGCAAGCGTCATCGCCTGCGGCATGAGCGGTCGAGGTCGTCATGACCTGCCCTCCAAAGAATAGAATGTTGCGGCGGCGCCGGGAACCGTCCCGGAGTCGGTCAACCTATTCGGAAGATGAGGGCGCTGTCGTTGCTCATACGAGAACGAATAGAGAACGAAATTCCCGGCGTCAAGCGCCTTTGCATCGACTGTTCCGGCCAATGCAAGAGGCGCACTGCCAGGGGCTACAGATTCTGTAGCCGACTACTTGTTGCGCACTCGATCGCCGGCTAGGGTCCATGCAATCAACGAAGTTCCCGATCAATGATCGAGGTCATCGTCCTCCAGAAGGCCAGGCTTGGAGAACAGCTCCTCAAGGCCAGGTTTGCGCTGCGAGAAGGTGACTTTGAAAGTTCCGTCCTTGTCCTGGACGGTCTGAGGTCCACGGGTCTTGGCCGCGTTCAGTACTTCACTGATGCGGGCTTCTGCCTCGTGTCTCTGCCAAGCATCCATCTTGTGCAACCTCTTTGGGGTGGCATCTCCACCAAGACTGAACATAGCGCTCCCTTGGGACTGCGACCTGAGAATTCGACATAAAAGCTTCCCAACTCACAGGATATTTCGCGGTGCCAGACGTTCTGCTTCTTATGGACACTGACATCGTCAGCTACATGGGCCGGAAGAAGCCACCGCCAGGATTACGGCCATGGCTCCTCCAGGTTGGCATCCATCGCCTCGGCCTCAGCTATCCGGTTATAACAGAACTGATGCGCGGCGCCCATCTCCGGCACCGAGATGACCCCGAAAGAGCCGCACGGATCACCGCCTGGGTGGATCGCATCGTTGCAACAGATTTTCCAGTTCCGGAGATGTCGCATGCGGTGGCGGCAACGTATGCCCACATGACATCGATACCGGCGCTAAAGCACCTGTGGACGATCCCGAAAGGCCAGACAAGTGACCGCCTCGGCCACGATGTTATGATTGCGGCTCTCGCGATAACCCATCAGCTTCCAATCATCACTGCGAACGTCGCAGATTTCCTCAAGATCCACGAGTGGTGTCCCCTACCGGGGCTGTACCATCCGCTGACTTCGCGATGGCACGTCTATCCGCCATTCGACGTTTCTCTGCCTCCCTTCGATCCCGAGCAACCCGACCCATCCGACGGCATCCTGCCGAAGGTCGAACCTGACGTCGCCACGCATCCTAGCGAGACTGTCGAAACCGCGGAGTCGTCCCCGTACCCGGCACCTTTTGGTTAGGGCGTAACCTCAATCATCGAAGCTGTCCGTACATTCGCAAGTTGCCGCTCGGAGACGAGGGACAACTGCAATTTTAGCCTTCGCATTCTCCGGGCGGCAATGTTCAAGTGATACCGGTCTCCCTGTTGAAGGGGATCGCTATGACCGGAAAGAAGATACCGAACGACAAAACGCCTGTTCAGCAGGCCAGGGCCCTCAAGGCGACCATGGTCAAACTGGGGAAGAACCTGGCGGAAGCTGCCGAGCTTGTGGGAGGAATCCAATCCGGCGACGACCCGGATGTCGTAGACGCGCTGCTGGCAGTAGAGGCCGGTGTTACACGGGACGACGCGCGCCTCCTTCGAGCAATCGGTGCGATGGTGGAGAAGGACAGCGAAATTCTGACCACCGGGATTTCTCCGGAAACCCTGCGTCTCCTTTCCCAGGCTTCCGGCGCCGAAGTGCAAGACGCGGCCATCCGCACCATCAAGGCGGGCATCCCGGTGGGAGAGGAAAAAATGAGACGGCTCGAAACTCACCGCAGTCGAGCGGAGGAAGGGGATGACCAGGTTGCTGCGAACGCACGATGGGCGAGGCTTCAGTCTTTTGCGGCCATGAACGCGGAGGTGATGCTGCGCCGTCTCGAGTCGAAGGCTGATGGGCTGCGCGCAGCGGCCCAGAAGTTCGTCTTCCACTTCGCTCCGCCTCATCCCCAGGAAGGATTCGAGATGGAGTCGGATCGGCCCGGCTATTTCGAGGCGCACGCCAATGTTGCGGTCCTGGCTTCTGATGTTCTTGCGGATTTCAAACAGATCCTTGGCCCTCGGGAAGCATTTGAGACTGGCGACCTCAAGGATTCGGAAGCGTTGCTCCTAAAACAAGCATTCGATGCTCTGACGAGGTTCGCGGCTGGCCACTTTGGTCACCAGGGGGGCTTCGCCTTCGAAGCAGCAGAAGAGGACGTGTTCTCGTCAGACATCATCGACGCCCTCGCCTACATCAGTACCCAGTCACTGCCGGATGTTCCACGCTCCGCCCCCTACACCCGTCCTCCACACACGCTCCACGTTCTCGAACTTGGGGCGGGTGCAGGTGGCCAGGCGATCGGCCTGATGTCTGCAGGATTCCGACACGCTGCTCTTTATGAAAAGGTCTCCCTACGCGCTG
>NZ_JAEPRP010000019.1:1927-63599 GCF_016652895.1 Ensifer sp. SSB1 | reverse complement strand
GGTGGCGCGCGCCGCCCGGGACATGGCCGGCGCCAGCCTGCTGCTCTATCGCATCTGCCGAGGTCGCGGCCGGACGGTGATCGATGCCTACGCGTCACCACTACCCTCTGTCTACGTGACGCGCCCGCAAGATCCGATGCCCGAGGAGCGGCTCGGCTATCCGACCGGCGGAACCGCCTGGAACGCGCTCACGACCGACCAACGGGCGGAAGCGTTCCTGCGTGAAGCGGAATACGTGATGGTCAATTCGTCGTCGCGTTACCATGTCGACCTGTCGCTCGCCGGCGAAGTGATTGCCGGCACCCGCAGTCGCATGTCGTTCGCACCGATGGTCATCTCCACCGGCACATTGATGGCCTACGAGGCGATCCACACGGTGCTCGGCCGTCCACAGTCCGCCGATTGCCGCGGCTGGTTCTTCAACCCGCATGCCGGCCGCGTGGAGCGTCCGCGCAGTGCGCTCGTTGCGGCGCTGCTGCGTCCACTGGTAAGGCGCCATCTGATGCGCCTTGCGGCTCCGGCAGCACCATGAACACGTCGCTGATTGCTGATAGTTTCGTTTCGCTGGCAGCGCTTGGCGGTCTGCTCGTGCTGATCGGCGTCATACGCAGTTTCGACGCGGCAAGCCCCCTGAACCGGCGGTTCCTCTTCGGCCTGCAGGTGCTGGCGGCGTTGATGGTGAGCCGGGTGCTCGCCTGGTGGACAGATCTTTTCATCTTCAAGGCTGCGACCATCATAACGGCGGGGCTCGTTCCGCTCTCGACCGTGCTTCTTGCCGAAGGCCTGTTGCGCCGCCATGCGCCAAGGACGACGAAGTGGATCGCTGCCGGTGGGGCGGCCACCTTCGTCGTCCTCGCATTCCTGCCGGTATCGCTCGCCGAACCCTGGCGGGTGGCGCTTTTGTTCCTCTATCAATTGGCCACCTTCGCGCTTGCCGGACACATGACGGTGACGCGCGATCAGACGAGCCTGTCGAAAGCAGAAAACCAGGCAATCGACCGCATTGCTCTCTCGCTGCTTCTGATCCTGCCACTTCTGGTCACCGATTTCCGTTCGGTCTACATCGACCAGCCGGTGCGACTTGGCGGCGTCGCGATCCTGTTCCTGTGCTGGCTGCTGATCAGCCTTGGCCAACGTGCCGTCGGACATCGCGACACCGTCGTTTCCTTCGTCATCCTGTTGACAATCGCCCTGCTCGCAGCCCTTGTCATTGGCCTCGAAAACGGGCTCGGGCCAGCCGCGCTGGTGCGTGCGGCAAGCGTTATTCTGAGTGCTGCCTTGCTTGGCGTGATCTGGAAGGACAGCATAAGCCTTCGCACCGAGCAACGGCGGCAGAGCCTGATCCGGCATCTGGCCGAAGACCGCATCGACGACACGCTCGGCTTCCTCACGGAATTGCAGAACCACCCGTTGGTGGATGGTGCGCTTCTGCTTGGCGAGGATGAGCTTTCCGACCTCGACTTGCCGGTGATCAAAGCACTCTTTGCGGCCCGGCCATTGCTGCGCGTTGCCGAAACGGGAAGCCTTTCTCAAGAGGATGCGGAGCAACTCGCCTGGCTGCTCGAAAAATACGAGGCAACCCACGTCATGTTGGTGTCGAGCCGACCATTCCGGCTGATTGCCCTTAACATGCCCTCGGTCTCAGCCACTCCGGGTGCAGAAACCGAATTGAAGGTCGTCCAGCGCATGGCGATGCTGATTTCCGAAAGAAACGCGCTGCATGATTGAGATCCGCACCGGCGATATCAACGCCTTCTTTGCCGCACCCTTTCAGATCTATGGTGCGCGGACACCCTATGTCTCGCCGATGCTGAGCGACCTCAAGCGCTTCCTTTCTGCCGAGAAGAATCCGCTGTTTGAGACGGCAGCAGACTTTGCCTATTTCACGGCCCATCAGGATGGTGCCGTGTGCGGGCGCATCACGGCGCATGTGCATCGCGCATCGAACGCACGGTTCGGCCTTGATCGGGCCCATTTCGGCTACTTCGACTGCGTCGACGATGAGCATGTTGCAGCCGCTCTGCTGGCGCAGGCCGAGGACTGGGCTCGGGCAAGGGGCTTTCAGGAAATCCTCGGAAACTTCAACCTGACCGCCATGCAGCAAATCGGCGTCATGACCGATGGCTTCGAGAACGCGCCCTATACGGATCAGATCTGGGGGCCGCCGTATCTGTCCCGTCTGCTGGAGCGCCGGGGATATTCCCCAAGCTTCCCGATGACCACATTCGAGATCGATGTCCGTACCGTCGCGATCGACGGATTGCTCGCCAGTGCGCAGATGCGCGCTCTTTTCGACGATGGTTTCCGCTTTTCGCCGATCCGCCGCGCGACGCTCGACCGGAGGCTGGAAGATTCCCGGCTGATCCTCAACGAAAGCTTCGCCGACAATCCGATGTTCGTGCCCGTCAGCCGGGCGGAATTCGAGTTCCAGGCCAAGGAGATGAAGTGGATTATGGACCCACGGATCTCGGCGGTAGCTGAAAAGGACGACATGCCTGCCGGCGCCGTGATCGCGATACCCGACGTCAACCCGATGCTGAGGGCAATGGGTTCGCGACTGGGCTTCAGCGCACCGTGGCATCTGATCAAACACCGCCTCCAGCGGCGACGTGCGGTTATCATATTCCAGGGTGTTAAACCCGAGCATCAGGGCCGCGGTCTCAATCCGCTGCTACTCGCCCACGTCCTCGGCGAAATGCGCCGTGCCGGCTACGAGACTGCCGGCGGCACCTGGATCGCGGATGTCAACGCGGCAAGCCTGAGGCAGGCGGAAAAAGCTGGTGCAAGGCCCCTGCACCGTCTGCATCTCTTCGGAAAATCGCTATGAACCGCATCGACGACGCCGCGCTCGCCGATCTGGCGGCAGAGGCCAACCTCGCCCCTTCCGTCCACAACACCCAGCCGGCGCGTTGGGCGCTCGACGAGGAAGGTCGCATCCTGCTTGCCGTCGACCTCTCCCGTCACCTCGGCGTCGGCGACCCGACCAGTCGCGATATGGGGCTTTCCTGCGGAGCGGCGCTCGAAGGCATGGTGATGGCACTCGCCGCGCGCGGGATCGGCGCGGCGATCGATGATCTCTGGACGGACAATCTACTCGAATGGAGACCCGGGTACCGCTTAGCGGCACGGCTAAGGCTTACCGGCGAGAACGCAGCGCCACCGGAGCTTTCCGAGTGGACCACCAGACGCTTCACATGGCGGGCGCGTTTCTCGCCAGCCTCGCCCGAACAGATCGAGAGGCTCGAGCACTGGGCTACCCAGGCGGCCGATGTGAGGCTTGCGTACGGCCACGACGACCTTGCCTTCATTGCGTCGCTGAACGACCGCGCAAGCCTCACAATCATGCGTGAACGCGCGTTCCGCGATGAACTCGCAAGGTGGATGCGGCTGTCATCCCGGCATCCGGCCTATTCCACTGACGGCCTCAACCTCACCGCATTGCAGATGGGGCGGCTGGAAGGGGCATTGGTGGGACATGTCCTCGCATCGCCGCTTTTCGACATTGCCGACCGCCTGGGGCTTGGCAGAGCCCTCGTCGCGGAATCGGCAAAGACCATGACAGCGACGGCCTGCATCCTATTCTACAGACCGGAGGGCGAGAGCCCGATCGTCTCGGGACAAGCCTTCTACCGTTTCTGGCTGGGCTTTACGAGATTTGGCCTTGCTGGGTGGCCGATGGCGGTGTTGGCCGATCTGCCCTTGGCTGCTGAGGCGTTGCATCAGCGCTTCCCACTGCCGCCAGGCCACCGGCTGATCAACGTGCTACGCGTCGGGCCGGCGCCGACGACCGTTCCCAAATACCGGCTTCCGGCATGTGATCTCCTGCTGAGCGGAGAGCCGGCCTGAGGCCGGCTCTCTTGTCGAGGCTCAGGCGGCGTCTTCGGTCTTCGCCGTCTCTGCCAAAAGCCTTTGCGCACTGACGAAATCGACCTTACCGGTACCAAGCACTGGTACGGCACCCACCCTCACGTCAGAGGGAACCATCATGTCCATGGCACCCTTGTCTTTGGCGAAGCGGAGGAAGGCGGCGCGTGTCGCACCGGGAGCATCGGTGAGCATGACCAGGCGTTCGCCCTTCTTGGCGTCGGGCAGCGACACGACGACTGTGAGATGACCCGGCCAGAACTCTCCGGCCAGCGCCTCCACAGCGCCAAGCGAAACCATCTCGCCACCGATCTTGGCAAAACGTTTGGCCCGTCCCCGGATGACGATGAAACCATCTTCATCAACCGTGACGATGTCGCCAGTGTCATGCCAGCCGTCGGGCGTCGGTTCGAGCACGCCGGGCGCTTCCACCCGGAGATAGCCGGCCATGACATTCGCGCCGCGGATGAAGAGACGACCGCCCTCAGTGACACCGGGTACGGCTTCGAGCCTGTACTCCATGCCCGGCATGATCTTGCCGACGCTGCCGGCCTTGTTGAACATCGGCGTGTTGAGCGCAATCACCGGCGCGGCCTCGGTCACGCCGTAGCCTTCGAGGATGCGGACACCGAATTTTTCCATGTAGAGCGCACGGGTGGTGGCCCTGACCGGCTCGGCACCGGCAAAGCAGTAGCGGATCGACCGGAAGTCATAGGGATGGGCCGTCCGGGCATAACCGTTCAGGAAGGTGTCGGTCCCGAAGATGATCGTCGCGTTGGACGCATAGATCAGCTCCGGGATGATCCGGTAGTGCAGCGGTGAAGGGTAGAAATATACCGGAACACCGGAGATGAGCGGCAGGACCGTACCGGCGGTGAGCCCGAAGGAATGGAACACCGGCAGGATGTTGAACACCTTGTCGCCCGAGTGGAAATCGATACGGGAAGCGGCTTGAGCTGCATTGGAAAGAATGTTGCGATGCGTCAGCACCACGCCTTTCGGTGTTCCCTCCGATCCGGAGGTGTAGAGAATGACGGCCGGTTCGTCAGCTGTGCGTCGCACAAGCGGCCGCCCCTTTCGCAAAAGACCGCGCAGCTTGTCGGCAAGACCGATCGTCTGGCGCAAATCATCGAGCCAGACGATGTCCACCGTCTTCGACAACTCCTCGACGACGGGCCCGAGCTTCGCCTGGGCGACGAAGGCGCGCGACGTCAGCACATGACGGACCTCGGCTGCCTTGCAGGCCGAAATGATGTTGGCAGCACCGGCCGTGAAGTTGAGCATGGCCGGCACCTTGCCGGCCGACATTACGCCGAGGATGGTGGCGACTGCACCGTTGGCGTTGGGCAGGAGAACGCCAAGCGTCTTTTCGGCAGGAAAGAGCGACTGGAACTTCGCGCCAAGCACGGCAGCGCCGGTGAGCAGCTTGCCGTAGGACAGGGAGCCGGTAACCGGATCCTGCACAGCCAGTTGCTTGAAGCCGCGCTCCTTGGCCGTCTTGATGACCTTCTCGAGGACCGTGGTGTCCGTATTCGTCGTACGGAACATCAGCATCGACATCACCTGGTAAAGCGCCGCCCCGGCCGCCATCCGGCGCTTGCGGCCCTTCAGCTCTTCCGGCACCGAGAGGCGAACCGGCTCCAGAATGGTGACCTTGACCTTCGGAAACAGGCGGCGACGAACGTGCAGGGCGCTGAGGCGCGAGAAGTAGCTCTTTTCCAACCCATCGATGCGCACCGGAACCACCATGGAGCCGGTTTTGTCAGCCACCATCGCGGCACCGTCATAGACCTTCATCAAGGCGCCGGTGACCGTGATGCGGCCCTCTGGAAAGATCACCAGCGGCTCGCCATTATTGACCGTCTTGATGAGCGTCCGGGTTGCCATCGGCTTCGAAGGATCCAGCGGCAGGAAGTTGCACATCTTCAGGAACGGCTTGACCCACCAAGCCTTGGCGATCGTGTAATCGACCGCGAAGGTTGGCTCCTCGTCGGTGAGCGCCAGCGCCAGCGCGCCGTCGAGGAAGGACACATGGTTGAGCGCAATGATCGGTGCGCGGCCTGCCTTCTTCAGGTTGTCGAGGCCTTCAACCTCCAACCGCAGGAAGGCACGGAAGAGGATGGAGACGAAATCGCGGAAAGCGTTGGTTGGCAGTGTGCGCAGCATGACCCAGGCCGCCACGGCATTGGCCAGCGCGAGGCCGGCGAAAAGCACGGGCGTTGATACGCCGGATGCCTGCAGGACGGCGACAAGGCCGCCACCGATCGTGATGAAGGCAGCAGAGAGCACGTTCGATGCGCCGATGACCCGCGAGCGCTGGTCTTCTTGCGCCCAGGCCTGAAGGGCCGCAAGCGTCGGCACAGCGAGGAAAGCCCCGGCGATTGCCATGCCGGCAAGATCGATGGCGATCCGCACCGTATAGGGACCGGCGAAGAAGGCGGAGAGCGTCTCAGTCGGGGCGACCGCACCGGCATGCCCGACGCACCAGGCGAGATCCAGGCCGAACAGCGCCATGATCAGCGTACCGGCTGGCGCCGGCAGCAGCACGATACGGCCCGCAGACATCCAGGCAGCGATTGCGGAGCCAACACCGATGGCCACGGCAAAGACAGCGAGATAGGCGGTAATTGCGGTTTCGTCGCCGCCGAGATGGTTCTTCACCATCGGTGGCAGCAGCGACAGCACGATAGCGCCCGCCAGCCAAAACCAGGCGGCCATCAGCGCCGTGCGCCAAAGCCGCCTGTCGCCACGCAGCGAAGCAACGAGCCGGCCAGTGGAGCGCAGGACGTTGCGATCGACGACAAGGTCCGGCGCCTTGGCGCCAAGACGCGGAATGTAGCGGCTCGAAAGCCAGCAGGCGAGCGCCAGGCCGAGCATCATCGGACCAAACAGCCAGGGATTGACGCCATCGGCCGCGGCAACCCCGGCGATGACGGTTCCGCTGAGAATGGCGATGAACGTCGCACCTTCGATCCAGGCGTTGGCACGCGGCAGTTCCTTGCGCTCCAGGTGATCGGGAAGGATGCCGTATTTGACCGGCCCGAAGAGCGCGGAGATGGCGCCGAACAGGAAGAGCGCAACCAGCAGAACCGCGATCGAGGAGAACGCAATCCCGACAACGGCAACAGCCGCGGCAGCGAGCTCCCAGCGCTTTAGTCGTTCGGCAACCACCGCCTTGTCGAACTTGTCGGCAAGTTGACCGCCAAGTGCGGAAAAGATCAGGAACGGGGCCATAAAGACGGCGCCGGCAAGAGTGACGAGCGATCCTGCATCATCGGCCGCCACGGTTGCAAGGATGAGGAAGACGAGCGTGTTCTTGAGAAAGTTATCGTTGAACGCCGACAGGAATTGCGTCCAGAAGAGCGGCGCAAAGCGCCGGGAAGTCATGAGATTGTCTTTCACGGATCGTCTCCCCATTTTTTGAGCGTTCTAGATGAAATTCGTTTCACGCTCGTTCACAGGTTGTGCATTGTGACGGCAGGGCTAATAATCGATTAAACTTCGTCGCCCTTGATGCCGAGCAGCAGCTTCTCCGTTTTTGCATCGTCGATCCTGCGAATGAGCTTTTCGGCTTCCAGATTGTCACGCAGCGTCTTGGTGACGTTTACGGCCGTCTGCAGGAGCATCAGAATGCCCATCGCAAGATAGCCTTTTCCCCACAGATCAATCGGCATCATATAGAGACCGATCACCACCATGAAGGCGGCCACGCCGAAGCTCACATAGGAGAAGGAGGTCCAGGCGGGGGAGTGTTTCATCAGGCTGTCATTCATCGTCGTTGTCCTTTGGAAATAAGGGGTCAAAGAGTTGAATTTGCTTTGGCGCGCAGGCGGTCGAGCACTTCATCGGCGCTGGTCACGAGAGGGCGCCCGCAACCGGCCGCCGCCAGTTTCTCCGCGAGCGCGGCTGGGTCGGGCCCCTCTGCCAACTCCGTCAGCGCTTCAGCCGTCAGTTCCGCCTCGCGCTGGTGCTTTTCGAGCCGCTGAAGCGTCGCCTCGGCATCGCTAAGCGTTGCGAGGTCGTTGCCGGGCGCATCGCGGGAAAGACGCCGCGTCCGGTCACGTGCCGCGGCAAGGCGTTCACCGCGGCGCAGCGCGGCCAGACGCGTTTCGCTCTGTCGCACCGCATGCCGCAATCGATCGATTCCCCTTGCAAATTCCGCTTGAACCTGGCGTGCGTTCTGCAATTCCGTTTCGAGCCGCGCAATCGAGGCAGCGGCTTCGGCTGCCAGATCCTCCCGCCCCTTTTCAAGGGCTGCGACGCCGCGTGCCTCGAGGTCTCCGATATGCGTGGAGAGCCTCTCGGCATTTTCCGTCTCCAGGCGATTCTGCGCGATGGCCAGAGCGACCGCCCGACGGGCATTCTCGACCCCTTGGGCGGCATCACGGATTTGCTGCGCAAGAATGGGTAGCGCGTGCCGATCGCCGAAGGCTTCCTCCGCCTCATGGGCGCGCCCCCGTAACAGCGTTACGATTTGTTTGAACATTTCCTCACCTCCATGTATGAACAATGTTCAAAAATCTTTTCGCACAAAAATGAACGACGTTCAACATAAAAATGAACATCGTTCAAAAATGAGGTGGCAGGTGGCTGGAAAGCGTGAAACGAAGAAGGAAGAGCTGAAGGCGAGGCTTGTTGCCGCTGGCACGGACCTTATCCAGGAGCAAGGTCTGAAGAGCCTGCGCGCCCGCGACATAGCCGAGCGCGCAGGTGCTGCGCTCGGTGGGCTCTACACGGTCTTCGATGATCTCGACGGACTGATCCTCCATGTCAATTCGGGTACACTGAAGCGCCTCGAAACCGCCCTCAACACCGCGGTACGGCCAGCGGCCGGAATCGAGGAAACCTTCCTGAGCCTATCGCTAGCCTATCTCCGATTTGCGCTCGCAGAGCGAAACCTGTGGTCGGCTCTTTTCGAACACCGGATGCCCGAGGGCGTCGCCGTTCCTGAATGGCACGTTGCCGAACACGCTTTTCTCATCGGTCTGATCGCAGCACCACTCGCCCGGCAATTGCACGACGCCTCTCCAGAAGACGTGGCAATTCGTGCTCGGACATTCTTCGCGGCCGTTCATGGCGTGATCTCTCTCAGCCTTGAAGGACGGTTCATCGGAATAACGCCCGAAGTGCTTGAGCGTGAGGTCACAGCGCTCGCCGGAATTCTTGCCAGGAGTGGGGACTGACATGTTCAGGCCGGGCTTGTCGGTTGCAGTCGGGACACTACGAGACCTTGAAGCATCTGCGGAGATCGCGTGTTCCCTGGATCTCGAATTCAAGGAACAAGGCAAGACCGCCCATTCATTGCGGATTGCGGTGACGGTTGGCTTGATGCCCCGTCGAACCTAGCGCTCAGAAGCTGCGGGGCGGCACGAAGAGACAGATCGTCCGCCCATGAGCGGAGCCGTTGACAGAGCACCGATGATACTTGCCATCCGGCGAGCGACGGAGGCGTCTGTCCGAATAGGGAATGAGTTCGCCAGTCGCTCTTACGATGATACCCCGGTTGCGTTCGTCAATCTCCGTCGCACTCACCTCACGACAATCAAGGTTCGAACAACAGGCGGCCGGATACGACCATCCGCTTGGCGCGTCATGCGCCGCCACGGCGGACGAGCAAAGGCAAAAGGCAATGAGGTGTAGGGCCCGCATCGTCACTTCCATTCGCAATGCGCCGCTCCGATAGACTACGGAGAAACTGCGATCGCGTCGAGGCGCCGCCCGAGGAAAGAAGTCTGAGACGAGGTCCGGTTCGTTCACACGACATAAGCGATGGAGGCCGGCGACGTCGTCGGTACAGAGGCGGGCGAGGCACCTAGGACTTAGGTCCGAAACGCGCAGGCAAAGGTCCTAGTTGCATTGCCGAATCCAAGCAGCCCTGCCATTGCGGGTTGAGCGCTAATGAGCATTTGGCGTTCGTGACCCCAGAGCGCGCCCCAGCCCCAAGCGACCCCAGCGCTCTGGGGTCCCCTGTGACCACGGCCGGCACAGGCACTCTCTTCAAGAAATTGGGACGATTTTCTCCAGACGCCAGCTTGCGAGGGCGAAGCCCCAAGCCGACGCGCGCACTGCCGTGTTTTCAGCAGACCATCATGTTTGCGCGATGGTGCACCTCTGCGCCATATAGTGGAGCGAGGGTGGGTTCGGAGAGCAGAAACCCTTGTACATGGGTCGCTCCAGCGGCTTGTGCAGCTTCGAACTGCGCATAGGTTTCCACGCCTTCGACGACCACTACCGGGGCGACACAGGATGCGAGGCCGACCATGTGCGAGAGAAACCGTTCCGCATCATTACGACCCAGGCGCAGGAAGAACCCGTCGATCTTCACGATATCGACGGGCAGCGACAGCAGTGCCTCAGGCGTCGAGAATCCTGTACCAAAATCGTCGACCGCAATTCTGTAGCCAAGCGCCTGCACGCTTTGAAGAAACCGGCTGGCCACCGGCAATCCCGACACCGGCAGACTTTCCGTCAGCTCGAGCACAAGGCGCGATGCAAACGTCGCGTTTGCAGACAGCAGATCGAAGAGAAGTGCTCTGTTGCGTTCATCAGCGATGCTCTCGACTGAAATATTGCACCCGAGCACGCCCGATTGCTGGCACGCGAGCCAGTGGAAAGCCAGCGCGAGCATATGCCTGTCGAGCACGGCAACACGGCCCGCCGCCTCCAGATAGCCGATGAATTCGCTGGCTGTCATGATCTCGCCATCGGGCTTGACGAGCCTTCCCAAGCATTCCGAATAAAGCACGCGGCCGACGTCGGCGACTGAGTTGATGTGTTGAAGTGAAAAGCCCACGCGCCCGTGCGTTACAGCGTGGTCGAAGGCTTCCGCAACACGATCGAACATTCAAACTCCACCCGGTTTGGCGGCCGGCCCGACAACATTCGACGGAACCGGCCCCATTGATTATTCAGCTACTTCCGCGTCCGGATCCGTTTCGTCCACCGGCGGCAGCGTTTCGCGGATTTCATCGATCTTGCCGACCGCGGGGCCAACACCGAGTATCTCCTTGGCGTCATCGACCATATCGTCGCTCACAACACCGTCCTTGGTGAAGCCGGCGAGCGCCTCGCGCAACGCTTCGTCGCTCAATGCCGGATCGGTGGGAATGGCGTCCACGCCGTTTTCAGCTTCAAACTCGGCATAGGCGATCGCGTAGGCCGAAATCCCGGCCATCTTCGGGTCGCTCGAATTGAGATAGGCGTGGTAGTTCCGGTTCAGTGAACGCAAGCCCGGTGCAGCACGCAGCGGTTCGGGTTCCACGACCGGATCCACCACCGGAGCTGATGTGACGACCTTCTCCGCCTTCGCCGGCTTGGAGGTCTTTTCCTTGCCTTTCGATGTGTGGGATTTCTGATGCGACTTCTCGCCGGACTTGTTGTCCTTGGTCTCCTTGCCGCCGCGGGAATTGCCGGAATTGCCGTGGCTGGAACTGCCGCCGCGATCGCTGCCGTGACCACCACCATGGTCACTACCGTGGCCGCCACCATGGTCGCCACCGTTGCCGCCACCATTGCCACCCTTGGCATAGGCGGAACTGTTCAGCCCCAAGCTACCAACAGCCGCGGGCGCGATTGCCAGCGTCAGTGCCATGATGCTTTGCGCGATTAGTTTCGTCGCAGCCATGAGAATCTCCTTGTTCATTCCGTTCATTCCAACGTGCTGCTCACGGTCCGCCTGGGGACCTGACGCACGATCATTGATGCAAGGACGATATCTGCGCCCCGGATGAGGCGCCATCGGCCCCAGACCATTGCCTCCCCGCTTGGGACTTAGGTCCGAGGCCACAGCATCAAAAGTCCGATCAAGAGCGCGTCGATGCGCCTGCCATTGACCGCGTCTCGAGAGTGGTTAGGTTGGCGTGGCCTTGCTACAATCGTCGCGCCGCACGAGCCGGCGGCCCGATCCGAGAGACCTGGTGCGCATCAATCAACTCATCACCCGCTGGAATTCTCAATCACTCGCGACACAGTTCCTGCTGATCGGGGGAGCCGTATCCGCATGTGCCATGGTGTTGATCGGCGCTTTTGTATCGAACAGGATCGAAGATGCGGTCACCCGAAACTCGGCAGCCACGACTGCTCTTTATGTCGATAGCGTGATCGCGCCGCTGCTTCCCGACATGCAGAAGAACGAAGTCCTCGACGGGACCGTGGCGCATGCGCTGGACGAGACGCTTGGCCAAGGCGCACTCGGTGACCGGCTTCTCTCGTTCCGTCTTTGGCGCGCGGACGGCACGGTGCTTTATTCGAATGACCGGGCCGATGTCGGCACAAAATCCGAACTCAGCGGGGAATTGCAAACTGCATTCTCCGGCAAGATGGCTGCGCGCTTCGATCAAGAAGGGGAAGCAACGGCTGACAAGGTATCGGGAGTGCCGGCGCTGGTGATCTACAATCCCGTCTTGCAGCCCTGGTCCGGACAGGTGGTTGCCGTGTCGGAGTTCCACGAAGTCGCCAACGAGTTTCAGCAAAGCCTCAATCAGGCGCGCATGCACACCTGGTTGGCGGTCGCCGCATTCACGCTTGCCTTTTTTGTCGTGCTTTCGGCGATCGTCTTTCGCGGCAGCAGGACGATCGAGAGCCAGCGCCATGCCCTCAATCAAAGGGTCGACGAACTCCAGGCATCGCTCACGCAGAACGAAAAATTGCGCGGTCGGCTCCAGCGCGCTTCGCAGCGCGCCACCGCACTGAACGAAAGCTATCTGCGACGGATCGGAGCGGACCTGCACGACGGCCCCGCCCAACTGGTGGCCTATGCCTCGCTCCGGTTGGACAGCGAGACCTTGAAGCGCGATACGACGCCGGCAGCCACGCGCGACCGCGAAATCGGCGCGATCAAGGCGAGCCTGGACGAAGCGATGCAGGAGATCCGCACGATCTGCGGTGGCCTGGTCCTGCCGCAGATCGAGACGGCAGGCCTGACTGAAATTCTGCAACGGTGCGTGAAGGCGCACCAGCAACGGACTGGCTCGCCGGTCGAACTCAACCTGGCGCGTCCCCCCGAGCGTCTGTCCCAGGCGGCGAAGATATGCATCTACCGTTTCGTGCAGGAGACGCTCAACAACGGCTATCGTCACGGGGGTGGTGTCGGGCAACGCGTGTCGCAGCGAACCGATGGCGACCGTGTCACGATCGAGGTTGTGGATAGGGGACCCGGTTTTGACCCGGACACAGTTCTGCCCACAAGTCTTGGTCTTGCCGGCCTCAGGGAACGGATCGAAAGTCTCGGAGGAACGTTCGAGCTCGTTGCGGCCGCGAGCGGCACAACCGTTCGCATGACAACCAGCGTCAAGGAGATATGACAATCATGGTGTCCATTCGCGTTGCTGTCGTCGACGATCATCCGTTGTTTCGGGAAGGCGTGACCCGCAGCCTGTCGGAGATAGAGGGCTTTGAAATCGTCGCCGAGGGCAGCTCCAAGGACGATGCCACTCAGATCGCGAAAAACCTCGCACCGGACGTCATGCTCATGGATATCTCCATGCCCGGTGGCGGCCTGGAGGCCATTCCGGCAGTCCTGGAAATCGCCCCATCGCAAAAGATCATCATGCTCACCGTTTCCGAAGACGGTGACGACGTCACAACCGCACTGGATCGCGGTGCTACCGGCTACGTGCTGAAGGGCGTCGGCGCGAGAACGCTTGCCGACGTTATTCGAACCGTGGCTTCGGGAGAGCGCTATGTGGCCCCGACCTTGTCGGCCAAGCTTTTGTCCAGCCGGACACCGGCGCCAAGCGGAAAATCCGGCATGGTCGCCAGCCTAACGCCACGCGAAAGGGAGGTTCTGGAACTTGTGGCAGCCGGCATGAGCAACAAGCATGTCGCCATCGAACTGGACCTGCAGGAAAAGACCGTAAAGCATCACATGACGCAGATCATGACGAAGCTGGACGTCGGCAACCGCACAGAAGCGGCCATGGTGCTGCGCGATGCGCGTGAAGTCTGATCCACGCTGACCAGAGAATGGCGCAACCGACTTCGCGTGCCACCGCTCACCTAATGCAAGAATGAATCTATGCGTTTTCTATCGGTTGCGGTCGCACGGCGGTTTATGATCGTGCGTCCGCGGGCGTCCTTCATGATGTAGCGGCCGCCTGCAATCTCTTCCGTGATACCGCCATCGTGGCGAACACCGACATCCGCTCCATTGGCCTTTGCGTTCCCGCGATTGGAGCTGTTGGAACGCTCGCTGTTGGAGTTGGAATTCCCTCCGCCGTTCCCGCCACCATTTCCTCCGCCGTTCCCACCGCCATTGCCGCCGCCGTTGCCACCGCCATTGCCGCCACCACCGCCGCCGCCGTTTCCGTTCCCACCGCCACCACCGTTTCCATTGCCATTGTTGGCGAAGGCAGCCGTCTTGACGAGCTTGAGGCCGGCACCCGACGTTTCGAGATTGTAAGGCAAAGTAACAGCGAGGGCGCAGACCGCCGGCCAGAATGCTGTCAGAACCATCCGACGCGTGATCATGTTTTCTCCAGGGCGTTTCGTGCGCAAAGCGCACTCAGCGCGGCGGGCAACAAACCGACTTTGCCCATGACCGCGATGCCCCGTCAACTCGCTCTAGCAAAGATCCTGCATGCCACGGACCTTTCCCCTGGGTCGGCAAGACCTTCGTCCCACCCAGGCCAGACTATGGTCGGACCGTTTTCAGGCGCGATCCTGCGGATCAACCTCGCTGTCACGCATCCGTCGTCTCTGGCTGCGCTGAGGTCAGGTCGTGCCCGACGCGCCGGCGTGGAAAAAAGACGGCTCCCGGAGGAGCCGCTGAGGTAACTGAAGGGCCACGTGTCGGGGCGCCGCATGCTGAAGCCCGTTCGACCTAGTATGAGGGGCATGTGGGGCAGGGCTGGAAATAGGTCGATCGCTGCTCCGGTCCGTGGAGCTTCCATGGAAGCTAGGGTGTGACCGAGGTTTCGCCATGGGACTTCAGTCCCATTCCTCGCGGCAAAGGTCTGAGGTCCGTTGTCACGCGTTCCCGTCGAACCTATTTCCTGATCATCCCATGGCACTTCGGCCGCTAACCGCCATGGGTAGGTAACGGCTTCAGAGCCGTCCCCGCCGGACGGCTCTGAAGCCGTTACCCGATCCATGAAGGCCCGGGGCAGTCGTTCTGAAGCGGAAAACCCGCGCAAGACGGTGCGTCTCTGAGGCGTGCGCCCGTCGGGCCGGCTGCCATTCCACTGCCGCTCGGGCGGATCGCCGCAAAAAAAGAGCCTCTACCGGCAAAGGCGAGGCTCAGTGGGTGCATGCAATTGGCCTCTGCAGCGGGGACTGCATCGAGGATCACAATCACAATGAGCAAAGGGTGGCAGGCACCCTCCCCAAAGACAACACCCCTAAACGGACTAGCCCCAATCAGTCGAAGGTATAATCGGATTGCCTTCGCAATAGAAAAACTCTCTCGAACGGCTGAGGAGCAGAATGCTCGCCGGCTTCGTTGCCGCGGTCCCGTTCCGTATAGGACCTAAGTCCTATCCGAGGCGGCAAAGGTCCTACCCGCCTTGTCGCGCAATTCAATTACAGAATAACCTAATACAACCTTGGCGACATCCACCGCCATGGTCGCAAACGTGGTTCCAGGGTCGCCTGCGACGCCTTTCCGGGCGGTTCTGGAACCACAGCATCAAAGCCCTGGCAGATGCATCGGCACTGAAGATGAGCCGGATGCCCCCACTCCCCGCACGTGAGATTGATGGTAAGAAGATCGGCCGTTCGGCCAATCCGCCACCCGGGCGTTGGACAAGAGCCGACTGCCGCTACGATAGCTGCATAGGAAGCGCGGCAAAACCGCTTGCCGGATAGACCGCCGTTATCGGCTGCCGACCGGGCGCCAGCGCGATCCACCGGGTACGGTTCAGGAGTTCCTCCACGAGCACGCGCAGCTCAAGGCGTGCCAGTTCCGCGCCTGGGCAGACATGGATACCACGGCCATAAAGGAGGTTCTCTTCGAGAAGCCGATCGAGGCGGAACTCATCCGGGTCGCCGAAGACCGCCTCGTCGCGGTTTGCAGACGCCCATATCACCGTGATGCGTTCGCCAGCAGCGATTTCGCGTCCCCCGATTTCCACGGAACGGGTCGCCACCCGCCGATTTGAAATGAGCGGTGCGTGCAGCCGCAAAATCTCGTCGATCGCGGCAGGCAACAGGTGCATGCCCTCCCGAAGACGCTGCTGAACCGCCGGATTTTCCGCGAAATAGTGGGCCAAAATACCGACGCAAGCAGTGATCGTGCCGAGTTCGCCAACCGTCCAGTTGCGCAGGATGCTCACGATCTCTTCATGGCTCAACGGCCGATCCCCGATCCTTTCTCTCAACAGAACGGTCGTGATGTCTTCCGGCACAGGACCGCCGTTTACGCGCCGCTCCGCCAGCAAATCGCAGATGTAGCCGTCAAACTCCAGCGCGATCGCTTCCATCACTTTCGTGTCTTTGGCCAGAGTCGCCTCGTGGTTCTTGCGAACCCACTCCAGCAGCGGCGCATGCAGGCGATCGGGCCAGCCAAGATACGCGCACTGGATTCGCACGGCGAAAAGCCTGGCAAGATCTGCGACCAGGTCGATCTCCCTGCCCCTTTGCAGGCCGTCTACCAGATCTGCGGCGATTGCGCGGCATTCCGGTTCAAATGCCTCAACGCGCGCGGCTTCAAAATGGCAATCGATCAGCTGCCGATAAGCCGTGTGCTGCGGCGGATCCATGCCGCTCGGTACCGACAAGTGGCTTGAGACAACGCTGCTGAATGTCTCGTGATCGTCCAGAACCTGCACGACATCGGTATGACGAAACAAGGACCAACCAAGAAAATCGCTATAGGCCACCGGACAATGCCGGCGCACCGCATCATAAGCGGCGATTTGGTCAGACAGGACAAGATCGGACCGGGGATCCCAGTCGGACTGCGGTTTCACTGACATTGTCGCTGTGCCTCCCCCTCTCAGCAATCTCCCCGACCACGGTTACACGATGGGGAGCTCGGGTACCGTGCTAGCGGCCCGAGCGGTGAGCGTCCTTGCGACGGCGCAAAGAGCGATGCAGCGGCCGTGTCTCGATTGGATGGAGAGGTGAAACGCCCGCCCTGAAGCATGAGGGCTGGCGCAACCCATTCCCGCCCCACGCCCTAGGGAACGCGTTGCTGGAAACTGTCGGGCTTCATTTAATGTGATATATTGCGAATGCAAAAGCTGCTGCCCGCCAGGGCCTTGCGTCGCCTTTATGGTAGCATCTGCATCGGGCAATTTCGCAAAACGCGGGAGGACGCGCCATGAAACAGAAACGCAGCATCTTGTTCGCGGCTGTCGTCGCTTCCATGGCAATCATCGCCCCCCATTCTTCTTCCGCGCAAGAATGCGACGGAGACTACTACACGGGCATTGGCGCAAACCAACACTACACGGGCAGCAAACGCCAACCTGCCAGTGCCTATCTCCTGAAGCACAGGACGAACCAGCAGCAGCCTCAGAGACCTTCGGATGACGCGGAAAACCGGTCGCCAGGTTGACGACCGGGCGCACGTCCGCCAATCGACGGACCGCGACAACTGACGCGTGGTTACGAAGGCAATGCGGCCTTCGCGACCGGTGATCGCCGCATCGCCCCCTAGAGCTCTGAAGACCATACGCTTCGGTCAATCTTTTCGAGTGGAGAGAGTGGGCCTCATCTGCCCCGGGGTATTTCTACCCTGCCAGTCAGCCGCTTCCGTTAAGGTTCTGCAAACCATAGTCGCCCGGTGGCTCGTGCGGCCTGGCTGGCATCATGACGATACCGTTCATTTCAAGAATTTATAGAAGCGGCGCTGTTTGATGACCAGTATCTTGACCAATCTTTCCGCAAAGGCGGCCCTTCAGACACTCAGGTCGATCAGTTCCGAGTTTACCAACACCCAGAGCGAGGCCAGTTCGGGGCTTCGCATCCGCACAGCCGCCGACAATGCCGCCTACTGGTCGATCTCAACGACCATGCGCTCCGACCGAATATCAATTTCCGCGGTGTCGGACGCCCTCGGTCTCGGCGCGGCCAAGGTCGATACCGCTTACGCCGGGATGGAAGCCGTCATAGACGTCCTCAACGAGTTCAAGGCGAAGCTCGTCGCCGCGAAGGAGCCCGGTGTCGACAAGGCGAAAGTTCAATCCGAACTCGACCAACTCAAGCAGATGATCGTAAGCATCGCCACATCTTCGAGCTTCGGCGGTCAGAACTGGCTGAATACGGACATCGGACAGATCTACGACATCGACATGAACAAGGTGTCGCTGGTTTCGTCTTTCTCCAGGTCGTCCGGCAGCGTTTCCGTAGGCACGATAGACCTTCACCTTGACGAGATCAGCCTATTCAACACCACGGGTGGAGGTCTGCTCCAGGCAGACCCGCGCGATGTGAAGACGATCGGCGGAATGAGGTACGACACCCTCTACCCTGTGAGGGCTTCGGCCACGATCTACTACACCGAAACCGGAACGAGCTGGATGAACCCAGCGCAGAACTCAGGCTCAGCTGGAACGTTCTCTTTCAATTTCCCGCATGGCTCGCCGCTCGATTTCAATAGTGCGGGCGCCGAAATCAAGTTCGATATCATCCTGGACAAGGAATACGACCCGTCGGGGGACACTGGTATTGATGCCGAATTGCGCGACCTCCCAGGTCCATACTACGCAGGACACAAGCAGACCATAACGATCACCAAGGCACAGGTTGATGCCTATGACGCAAGCCTGGGTGGCGTGATCTCGACGAACACCCAGTTTGCGGGGCTGTTGAACACGTTGCTGGGCCCGGAAGGGGCGTCTGTCAGCGCGAGCTATGGCCATTACGAGCCACCAGGCTCGAACAACTGGGTTCACGACGACGTCCTCATGAGTATTACAACGGGCCAGACGCACGGGGACGGCTCTTATGTCGAGATCGCGAACCTCAGCAGCACCGGCGTCAGCACAGGCGGCCTGATACAAAAATCGGATTTCGGTGAAAGAGGATCGGGGCTAACGCCGCCATTTGAGCAATTTACGCTCCACATCGACGGGAACAATCCTGACGGTGTCCAGGTCAGCTTTCAGTTCTCTCTGAACGGAGCTCCTGCGAAGTCGTATTCATTTGACCGGACATATGTGAACAACCTTCTTGGGAAGGACACAGGCGCCGTCGAAACGGCCGATGAGATGGTGACCCTCCTTCACTCCCTGCTCGATGCGGACTGGCCAGACGCGATTATCGCAGTATCCTCCGCCGATCCGGGCCGGATCATCCTAAAATCGGACCCGTCAGCGGACCGGAAATGGGGTTCGGGAACGAGCGCGGCGTTCTCGAACATCGTCGTCAGCATCGAGCCGCTTCCGGCGATCAATTTCCTCGCCATCGACATCGAAGAAAACCCCGACCTGATCGACCACTACATCAACTACATGGAGGTGGCGGGCCAAAGGGTGGTGGAAGGCGCGTCCGTTCTCGGCGCGCTGAAGAAACGCATCGACATGCAGTCGGAATTTGCAAACAGGCTGATTGAAACCATCGACAAAGGCATCGGCCGCCTCATCGATGCCAACATGAATGTGGTCTCGACCAGGCTAAAGGCGCTTCAGGCCCAGGAACAACTGGCGACGCAATCGCTGCATATCGCCAACAACAACGCCGAAGCGATCCTTCTCTTGTTCAGGTGACACCCCGCGGGTCTTGCTTGCCCCTTAACGTTCTGCCGAGCGGTCAAGGTGGGTGGCGATCAGCATCGCCACGAGGTGCACGGTGTTCCTGGCTCCGTATCGTTCCTTCATTCGCTCCAGGCGATGCTCGACGGTGCGGTGCGATATGGAAAGCGATACCGCGATCTCCTTTGCGGTCGCGCCCTCTACCAGCAGTTGGATGATGGCTTCGTCGGCGACGTCCATCTGCTCGATCCGTCGTGGCGGACTAAGCAGGAACTGGGCGTAGGAGGATGAGATGATCCATTGGGGCCGGTCGGTGTTGCGTTGTGGCAAGAGAATACGGTCGTAGCCGAGATTGATACCAAAGAGCCTCGTCTTGACCAGTTCCATGGAAGGCTGCTGGCTGGCCATGACCTGGAGAAGCCGCGGGATCACCGCTTCCTCCATGTAGGTCTGGTCCTTGAATTCACCGATATAGGCGTCGGCAAAGATCTTGTTGATGTTGAGAATACGGGACGTGAAACCGGAATGCCGGACGGCCTTCATGAACCAGCGCTTCGGGTCGTTGCCCTCAACCGTGAAAACGGTCAGGCGCATCTTTATCGACAACATTTCAAGTATGTCGCGATAGACGATTTCTGGTGACGTCGGTTGCTCGGGATCGGTCAGGAGCCAGTTGTCGAGCATCTTGCGCGTAACCGCGCTGAAGGGTGTTTCTCTCGCCATTGCCATGCTTGTCATTCACATCGTCGTGCCGAATACAATCCAAGGCAGAACCGCGGCAATAGGGTAAAAATACCCTCAGACTACAACCTGTGCCCCTCAGACCGACGACCGACCTTGCGCGTTGGTGGCGGTACTCATCGAAAGGGCACTCGAAAAGTCGGCAAGCGCAAAAGGTTCCACGATCGGACTTCAGTCCGATGCCGGCTCGGTAAAGGTCCTAGTCCCGTTCTTGCCTAGTCCGAACGCCCTATCTCCTCCATTACCAGCCCATGGCGGTTCGGCCCTTAGCGGCCATGGGCGGGCAACGGCTCCAGGGCGGATCAATCATCCCTTCGGACCGTCCTGGTGTCGTTGCCGGTTGAGATCTCGAGGAGGCCAGCGTGTACGAGGTGCATAGATACGGACAGCCGAAGCATCAGTCTTCGACGGGTCTCCCGCTCGCGGTGACGATCGTCACGATGGTGGCAATCGCAGCGTACCTGCTTATCGGAAGTGCGTCCCTGGATAATGGTGGGCAGGCTGTCGCGATTGTCCTGCCAAAGCCCGCGCTGACGATCTCGAAATAAGCCGGCCATCGTAGCTGCGACTTCAGGAACCGGGTCGCGACAGCGGGCATAGCGGCGGCGGCTTTCCGATGTCATGAAACGGGAGAGACAGTCATGGGATTGATGCACTTGGGCCGAGCGCGCCTGGCGATGGCGCTTCCCGGTTGCCGTCAGCAGCTCCGCTCCACAAAGAGCCAAGATTTGTATGAACTCTTCGAGGCCTATGCCGTCGCGTCGACCGCGCACGACCACTTGATGCACGAAGCCCCCCGTCAAGAGGATCTGGTGAGCGAACTTCAGCAAATCTGTCGGGATCTCCAAATCGACGTCGTCGCTTTGCTTGCCTTGCTCGAGGAACTACAAAGCCAGAAATTGTAAGGGTAAAGGCACCGTCTCCGGCCAGCCGCTCGTTGGACAGCCGGACGCCCCGACACCTTAAGCCAACGCAATGAGCAGGTACGCCCTAGGTTGGCTTAAAGCCCAACACGAAATCGATGACCTTCGACGAGGACATTTCGCAAGGCTTGAGCGTCAAGCCCGAGCCGGAAAGCACATAAAGATTGAAGCTGACAACGTCCGTCCCGCCCAACTCCTCGCCATAGAGCCAGACCCGTTTCCGATCGAGTGAACGTCTGACCGTCACGCCCCAAGGCCAGCCTTCGAAGCTTCCGTGGACGTAGCCTTCGCGCATTTCTGCAAGGGCTTTCTCAAACGCGATGAGCACTTCGGGCTGAAGGTCCGGCTCCGGCTGCGTCACGGCGCGAGGCATTCCTCACATATGCCGCAACCGTCGGCATCCATGCCGGAAGCCAACCGCTTCCTGTGGCAACAGAGACAGATCACGGTGTTTCCCGCCTCATCCCGCTCCGGCGGGATCACTTCAATTTCGTGGTCAGGAATTGCGTTTAGTGCCGGCCGATTCATCTCGAGCCTCCATGTCGAGGATTTTCAGCAGAGATAGGAAGCCTGCAGATGGGCGCAAGATGCTGGCGGCGAAGCAGGTTCGAGCGCGCACCTGGTCGCATGGTTGGGAAGATGTGCGCTCTGGAAGGGAGTTGCCAACAGCAGGAAAGACACAGTGTGGCGCTATTGTCGTTTCGATCTTTTAGTAAGTCGTAATTTTCGAATGCCAAACGGGCAATTTAAAACTATTGCTTAACACTGGTATGTACCAATTCTCATACGCGCACCTCCGGACTTTCTTCCCGATAGGCGCGGTCAGGACGCTTCTTTTCTGTCGTTGGTTTTCGCAATGAGAGAGGTTCGCAAGCGCATGAACGATTGGAGTACGGATGGGCGTGGCAATGTCAGGTCATCGGCCGTTGTCGGTTGGAGAGCCGAGGCAATCACCGGCGATGAAACCGGCGACGTCTTTTTGAGGATCGAGTTCAGCGTCGATCCAAACCTTACGGATGTGTCGGCGCTACAGTTCAGATTGACCAGGCAACAGGCCGACCACATCGGCGGGACGCTGGGTTCCCTTGCGGATCAGTCGTCCTCGTCAGCGGCTGGCGACTGCCGAAAGGCCTTTGTCTCCAGGTAGCAAACGCCGGATCCAGGAGGCAACGGGAAGCACATGGCCACGCGCAAGGAAATCGCCGATCGCGTCATTGCGAAATGGGCCGAGCGCGGCATGGCGATCGAGCGTGACACCGAGTTTGAGATTCTGCTCAAACTGTGGATCGCCGGCGACGTGCCCATCGACGGCATCCGGCGCCGATACATCACATTGCTTCGGGAGCGTCAGCGAGGGCGCAAGGTCGATTGAGGCTTTGGTGGACCAGTATCAAACGCGAACGGGAGGAGCCGCTCTTGGGATATGACTGGAATGGTCGTCGCGAACGCCGGATGAAGATCGCGAGGTTCGGAACGGCCGTAGCTCTGGCAGCGCTTTAGTATCGGTGGCAGCCAAAGTCGCAAGCGAAGCCCTCTAGGTCGTGGTGCTCGCTGCAGCTTGTCGGATGTATACTGTGAACATCGCGTAGAACTCGCTTTTCCATCCGACCTCAATTGGGCATTGTTTGCTTCCAAGAGGAGGAACGTCATGTCCTATGATTGGGAAGGCGCCCGTCGGCAGCGCAACAGGCACGCCTGGCTTTGGCTTTCGATCGCGCTCGTCGCCTGGATGGTCGCACTGGCCCTGGCGGCCTGATTTCGAATATCTTGGCCATCCGAGCCGGTTGGATGAAAACCCGGACTGAAATTGCGACGCATCTTCAGCGATTAGGTGTGCGAACGGGCGACCTCGTGATGGTTCACGCCTCTTTGAAAGCCCTTGGCCCCGTCGAAGGCGGCGCATCCGCCATTGTTGGCGCACTTCTCGACGCAGTCGGGCCATCGGGCACACTCATGGGATATGCTTCATGGGACCTCTCGCCCTACGAGGAAACACTGAACGGCGCGCAGATGCCTGACGAACTTCGTCGCGCTTGGCCGCCGTTCAACCCCGCAACTGCTCGAACATATCCGGGCTTTGGCCTGCTCAATCAATTCCTTGTCGACGCGCCCGGCGCGCGCCGTAGCGCTCACCCTGACGCATCGATGGTTGCGATTGGGCCTCTTTCTGAAGCGTTGACGGAGCCTCATCACCTCGGCCAGGCACTGGGAAAAGGTTCGCCTGTCGAACGGTTTGTCGAACTGGGAGGAAATGTCCTCCTGTTGGGTGCACCCTTGAACTCCGTTACCGCGCTGCATTACGCGGAAGCCATAGCCAATATCCCCGACAAGCGGCGCGTGACCTATGAGATGCCGCTTCGTGGCCCGAATGGCGAAACGGTGTGGGAGACTGCCGAGGACTTTGACAGCAATGGTATTCTCGATTGTTTCGCGGTCGACGGCGAGCCGGACGCAGTCGAAACGATCGTCAAAGCCTATGTTGCGATCAACCGGCATCGAAGCGGCCAGGTTGGAGACGCCTTCTGCCACCTCTTCGGCGCGCGGGACATCGTGTCGTTTGGCGTGGCGTATCTCGAACATCGATTTGGCAGGGGCGCGTAGGCGTCGACGGCCGGTCTTCGGCCGCGGACTCGCCATGGAATGATCACTCGCGACATCGCGATGATCGATGCGAGCGGACGATCCGCATTGCCGGTCGCGGTCGCCCTCCTCTTCCTACCTCACGCCTGCATCCGCTGCTTGCCGGTGCTCACCCCCTCACAGCCAAGAATGGGTGCTCTTTGGGGTCGCTCGCATGCCGTCGTGCGCATAGAGACGGCCGGGAGCTTTGGGGTGGCGCAGGAAGTGGAGTTCCTTGTCGGCCGCGGCGAAGGAATGGGGCGAGCATTGCCGGAGGCGCTCCTGGGCGGGGCCGGCTGCGTCTGCGGTCTTGGCACCGAACCAGTGGAAAGCGTCCTGCGGGGAGTAAGCCTCAGCGAGCAGGAGCTCGTCGTTCGGCTGCACGGCCACGGTCAACGTCGCGTTCAGCCGAGCGTAGCAGCCCGACGGATCGGCTTCCGGCGGCATTGTCCAATCTTCGTATCCTGCGAGGGGCTCGACGAAGGCCCCAGGGTCAGGGGTGGCGGTGACGGTGCGCAGGATTTCATCCGCGAGCCGTCCGACACGCGGAGCGGTCCAAGCGGCATTGGTAGCGACAACGACGGTTTCCAGTCGGCCCTCACAAAGACCCATGGCACATGCTTGGCCGACTGTGGTGCCGTCATGTCCCCAAGCGAAGGCCTTCTCGACGAAGCCGTAGCGCGCGATCCCTGGTGCCCAACCAGGCATCCCGCCAGCCGATCGTCGGCACGAGCGAAGGCCGTTGATCCGGTCCTACCGGGAGTGGATCAAGGCCGAGTGCGCGGATGACAGCCAGCCGTTCCCGCTCGAAGGCGTCCGCCAGATTGCCGACCAGCTCCGTATAGGCCTCGCCGAAATGCAGGACGCCTGCGGTGGGCGCTCCGTGATCGGCTTTCAGAAGGCACCGCCGATATCGTCCCGCGCGGGGGTGCGGCGCCGCAAATCGTTCCGCTTTCCAAAGATCGGAAGTGAGTATTTCATGTCCCAACATCATTGCCGGCGGCTGCACCTCGCTGAAATTCTTCACCGTCTATGACGATGTGATGCTCAAGGATCGCCAGCTGCTCGACGCCATGGCTGCCGCCCGGCGCGAGGGCGCCATGGTCATGATCCATTGCGAGAATGCCGCCGGCATCGCCTGGGTGACGGAACGGCTCCTGGAGCGTGCCCTGCATGCACCGAAATACCATCCCGCCGCGCGCCCTGCCATCATGGAACAGGAGGCGATCTACCGCATGACCGCCATTGCGGAAGTGACCGGCGTGCCGCTGATGGTCGTTCATGTCTCCAGCGGCGAATCGATAGGCATCATTGCCGCCGCCCGGCGCCGCGGCGTTACCGTCCATGCCGAGGCCTGCCCGCAATACATCGCGCTCGATTCGATCGACCTCGACCGGCCTGGTTTGGAGGGCGCCAAGGCGCTCTGCAGCCCACCGCCCCGCTGGCAGGGTAACGACGAAGCGATCTGGCAAGGGATCGAAGACGGCTTCTTCGACGTCTTTGCCTCCGACCACAGTCCCTACCGTTTTGATTCCACCGGCAAGTCCCCTCATGGCAGCGACGTGCCGTTCAACCGCATGTCGAGCGGCGTGCCGGGCATCGAGACCCGCTCGCCGATCCTGTTTTCCGAGGGCGTCATGACCGGTCGCATCGACATCAACCGCTTCGTCGCGCTCAATTCCACCAATGCGGCGAAGATCTACGGCCTCTACCCGCGAAAGGGTACTATCGCCGTCGGCTCGGACGCGGATTTGTGCATCTGGGACGACCAGTACGAGACGGTGATCGACAACGACCGTCTCCACCACTCGGTCGATTACACGCCCTATCAGGGCTTGCGCATCAAGGGCTGGCCAGCCGTCACCCTGTTGCGCGGCGAGGTGATCGCCGAATACCATACCTTCTGCGGCAAACCCGGCGCCGGCCAATTCCTGCCGGCCGAAAAGCGCACGCGCGGCAAGACCCAGACGCCAACCGAGGCAGAACTGGCAAGGCTCGGCGTGCCGGATTTGGTGGAGTAAGCGGACGCAGCTCGCACGCCGCGCACTCGACGTGCATCGCGGCTGGAAAGCGACCTTTGCAGCGACGGCTATTCCAAGGAATCACGCTTCACTGATCCTGCTGCCCGTGACTGAGTGACGGGCGGCATCCTGCCCGATCGCTGCGTGATCGGCGTACCAGGGCTGGCCGCGAAAGCGGCCAGAGCCCGTTTGCACCCGTAGCCCGCCTCTGGGCAGATCGGCAAGGCACCGCTTCACAGCGGGGGACCCGCAACTTGATTTGCGGGCCCCAGGTAGTTTCTGGCGAACCGGGTTCTTCCGAGACCGGTTAATTCTGTACGGGAGCGGTCTTTTGAAGCTCTGCCTGAACCTTCTTGGCGACGGTCGGATCGCTCTGCGCCGCTGTAAGGATTGCCGAATATTCTTCGACCGAAATGGCAGGTGAGGCTTTGACCGCATCGACCATCTTCTTGCTACCTTCGGTCTGCAATTGCTTCTTCGCCGCTTCGTCCGATGTTGCCTCTATCTTCGCGGAATATTCCTGCCTGACCTTGTCGACCTGAAGATAAGCAACCGCGAAAGCCTCGATCTTTTGTTCGCTGATAGCGGCCCCCGCGCCCTTGCTGTCAGCCTGGCCCTGCGTCGGCTGGGTCTGTTGCGCCTGGGCAATCTCAAGGGCGGATGCCGGGCTGAATACCATGAGACCGAAGACTGCAGCCGTGAGCGACGCAATGGGCTTGTAACCGGTGATCATATTCATTCCTCTATGATGTGCATGGCGTGATCGGAAGCGACACTGCCTTTCAATCGCCCCCTAGGTCGGCCGGATACCGAACGCGTCGCTGACGATGGAATCCTGGGAAGGGCTAGGTGCGGCGGTACCGGGGCAATTTGCTGACCATTACACGGCAGCTTTACGGCTCATCCGACGAAGCCTGCTCCATCAAGAACTGTTTTCTTCGCCGCCCTCGAACGCATGTTTTCCAGCTGACGGATGCATTCGAGATTGATCTGGCCGATTTCGACCGATCAGGTGGTGCCACAGGTCGAGCCACATCTCACACGCCGAAACGCCGACTGTCGCTACCGGATCGCAATTGCGATCTTGATTGTCGGCGCCGCATTACCGGCACGCCCCTCGGTGGATAGTTCGACCTTTCCCGGGTCCTCGAGAGCTCGCAGTGGGCTGGCCTGCCCCGCGATCACCCGGTTCCTGTATTCTAGTTTCAGGGGTAGCTTGCTGCATGCAGGGCGAGTTGTTTCTGAAGAACCCGCCGCATTTCCCCGAAGCTCTCGTAGCCGACGCGAGAGCACAACCGTCCGATCGTTGTGCCCGAAACGCCACAGGCTGCGGCAACGGACTTTACGGTTCCAAAAGCCACGATTTCTGGCTGGCTTAGGATACGATGCATAGCGCGCCTGGGCGAAGCCGGCAGTGCGATCCGCCGCTCGACGATCCTCTGTTTCAGCCAAGACTTTGCGGGGCCGATCGGCTTTTTTGGAAAAGCCGCTTCAGACATGGACGGTGCTCTTGCACGGCATCGAACCACCGCCCCGCGCAGGCGGGGCGGTGGTTCATTTTGAGATGCGGCTACGCCAGCGCCGGCAGCAACTGGTCGATGCTCTTCTTGGCGTCGCCGTAGAACATGCGGGTGTTGTCCTTGTAGAACAGCGGGTTCTCGATGCCGGAATAACCGGTCCCCTGACCACGCTTGGAGACGAACACCTGCTTGGCCTTCCAGACCTCGAGCACCGGCATGCCTGATATCGGCGAGTTCGGGTCTTCCTGGGCGGCCGGATTGACGATGTCGTTGGAGCCAATAACGATGACGACATCGGTTTCGTGGAAGTCCTCGTTGATCTCGTCCATCTCCAGAACGATGTCGTAGGGAACCTTCGCTTCGGCCAAGAGCACGTTCATGTGGCCCGGCAACCGGCCGGCGACCGGATGAATGGCAAAGCGCACGTTCTTGCCGGCCGCCCGCAGCTTGCGGGTAAGCTCGGAGACCGACTGCTGCGCCTGCGCCACCGCCATGCCGTAGCCCGGCACGATGATGACGCTGTCGGCGTCGTTGAGGGCGGCGGCCACACCTTCGGCATCGATGGCGATCTGTTCGCCGGTGATTTCCATGGCTGGACCCGTGGTGGCGCCGAAGCCGCCGAGGATGACCGACAGGAAGGAGCGGTTCATCGCCTTGCACATGATGTAGGAGAGGATCGCGCCGGACGAGCCGACGAGCGCGCCGGTGACGATCAACAGGTCGTTTCCGAGCGTGAAGCCGATGGCAGCCGCCGCCCAACCGGAATAGCTGTTCAGCATCGACACGACCACCGGCATGTCGGCACCGCCGATGCCCATGATCAGGTGGTAGCCGATGAAGAAGGCCGCGAGCGTCATGGCGAGCAGCGTCCAGGTGCCGGCACCGTTGACGTAGAGCACCAGCAGCACGAGCGAGAGCAGTGCGGCACCTGCATTGAGCAGATGACCGCCCGGCAGCTTCTTTGCCTTGCCGTCGACCTTGCCAGCGAGCTTGCCGAAGGCGATGACGGAGCCGGTGAAGGTGACGGCGCCGATGAAGACGCCGAGGAAGACCTCGACCTTCATGATAGACAGCTCCACCGGTTCCTTGTGCGCAAGGATCGCGGCAAAACCGGTCAGCGCAGAGCGGGCCGCCGCGTCGAGGCCGGCAACGTCAACCGCTTCGATATGGGCGTTGAAGCCGATGAACACGGCAGCCAGACCGACGAAGGAATGGAGTGCGGCAACGAGCTGCGGCATCTCGGTCATCTGGACGCGGGAGGCGACGAAGTGGCCGAGCACGGCGCCGCCCGCGATCATCAGCACGATGACAAGCCAATTGCCGACGTCAGGTCCGAAGACCGTGGCGACGATGGCAAGGCCCATGCCGGTCATGCCGTACCAGACGGCGCGCTTGGCGCTTTCCTGGCCCGAAAGCCCGCCGAGCGAGAGGATGAAGAGAACGGCTGCCGCGATATAGGCGGCCGATACGATACCGATCATCATAATGATTACCCCTGCCCGATCAGGATTTCTGGAACATGGCGAGCATGCGCCGTGTGACGAGGAAGCCGCCGACGATATTGATCGTGGCGATCAGCACCGAGAGTGCCGCAAGCAGCACCACCAGCCAGTTGCCAGACCCGATCTGCAGCAGAGCGCCGAGAATGACGATGCCGGAAACCGCGTTGGTGACAGCCATCAGCGGCGTGTGCAGCGAATGCGAGACGTTCCAGATGACCTGGAAGCCGACGAAGCAGGCGAGCACGAAGACGACGAAGTGGCTCATGAAGGCCGCCGGCGCAAAGGCACCGACGAGAAGCAGCAGCGCCGTGCCCACGGCGAGCAGCGTCAGCTGGCTCTTCGTCTGGGCCTTGAAGGCTGCAGCCTCGGTGGCGCGTCTTTCCTCCGGTGTCGGCTCCTTCACCTTCTCCTTTGGTTTCTGCGCCGCGATCGCGGCGATCTTCGGTGGGGGCGGCGGAAAGGTGATCGCCCCGTCGAAGGTGACGGTCGCGCCACGGATGACGTCGTCCTCCATGTTGTGGACGAGCTTGCCATCCTTGCCCGGCGTCAGGTCCGTCAGCATATGACGAATGTTGGTGGCATAGAGCGTCGACGCCTGCGCGGCCATGCGGCTCGGGAAATCGGTATAGCCGATGACGACGACGCCGTTGTCGGAGACGATCCGCTGATCGGTAACGGTCAGGTCACAGTTGCCACCGCGCTCGGCCGCAAGGTCGACCACAACGGATCCCGGCTTCATCGCGGCCACCATGTCGGCAAGCCATAGTTTTGGCGCATCACGGCCGGGGATCAGCGCCGTGGTGATGACGATGTCGATCTGCGGCGCAAGCTCGCGGAACTTGGCAAGCTGCTTCGCGCGGAATTCCGGCGAAGAAGGGGCCGCGTAGCCGCCGGTGGCAGCACCGTCCTGCTGACCTCCCCCCTCACCATCGGCGAAATCGAGATAGACGAATTCGGCCCCCATGCTCTCGATCTGTTCGGCGACCTCAGGGCGCACGTCGAAGGCATAGGTCTGGGCACCGAGCGAGGTGGCGACACCGATCGCCGCCAGACCGGCAACGCCCGCACCGATCACCAGCACCTTGGCCGGCGGCACCTTGCCGGCGGCCGTTACCTGGCCGGTGAAGAAGCGGCCGAAATAGTTGCCGGCCTCGATCACCGCACGGTAGCCGGCAATATTGGCCATCGACGACAGCGCATCCATCTTCTGCGCGCGGCTGATGCGCGGCACCATGTCCATGGCGATGACGTTGGCGCCCTTCGCCTTGGCTAGCTCAAGCAGTTCCGGGTTCTGGCCCGGATAGAAGAACGAGATCAGCGTCTTGTCCGCAGACAAAAGCGCGACCTCGCTCGGCTCAGGCGGCCGCACCTTGACAATCACATCGGCCGAAGCCCAGAGCGCGTCCGCCGACGGGGCCACCTCAACGCCCGCGGCCCGATAGGCATCATCGGAAAAACCGGCCGCAACGCCCGCGCCCGTCTCGATGATGCTGCTATAGCCAAGTTTCGCAAGTTGCACCGCGCTGTCAGGTGTCAGCGCCACACGCGCCTCACTTGCGGTTACCTCCCGCGGCGCGCCAATTTTAATCGCCATGCTTGTCTGTCCTCTCCTGCCGACTACGCAACGCCTATGTCCCTCAACAAATGCGACAGCAGAACAAGCAAAACTTCAGAGTACTGTCCAGTACGCTTTGCCGCGAATCCGTCCATTCTTGTCGCTTTTTAGTTTTCCCTAATCGTTTTTATCCGCCGAGCACGCCATCCGACCGGGCGCATGGGCACCACTGGCCAGCAAAAAGACGGCGCCGCCCCCATGAAGACGGTGCCGTTGGCGTCTCTACTGGCAATGCCGATTTCACGTGTGACGCAGACCACGGTCACGCCCGCCAGGCGACGGACTTCGTCCAAGACGGGCCTCGAGCGTACAGCCATTTTATTGGAACGATCATGCCCGACCTTGGTGGCAATCCCGTGCCTGGCGTCGTCGCGATGCGGGCTGATCCCGTATGACCAGGCTGCCTGTTTTCAATGTCCTCGCGGCGCGGCAACGCGGTCTCGCCGCGTGCCGCGCCGTGCTGCACCCTGGGAGGAAGGTCTAGTTGCGGCTATCGTAGCTGCTCAGATTTGCCGGCGTGACGAGCTCGAATGGGATCCAGACATTCTGTTCGACCGGTTCCTTGGCAATCATCTTGAGAGCGGTCTCCACGGCACCCTTGCCCTGCCCCGCCGCGTCCTGGAATACGGAGACGGAAAGGTCGCCCGCCTTCATGGCCTTCATCGCATCCTGGGTCGCATCTATGCCGCCGACGACGATCTTGCCTTCGCCGGCGCCAAGTTCCTTGTTCACACCCTTCAGCGCCTGAACGGCCCCGAGCGCCATCTCGTCATTGTTCGCGATGATCGCGTTGACATCGAGACCCGCGCTCAGCCAGTTCGTCACCAGGTCGGTCCCCGAGATGCGCGTCCACTTGCCGGCCTGCTTTTCAGCGACAGTGATGCCTGCGCATTCCGGCTTCTTCAGCACGTCTTCGGCCGCCTGGGTGCGCACGCGCGCTGCCTCATAGGCGAGGTCGCCCATGATGATGTTGACCTTGCCCTTCCCGCCGAGAAGCCGGCAGACCTCAGTCATCTGCAAGGTGCCCGCCTCATACTCGTTGCTGCCGACGAAACTCACTCCGCTCTCCGGAAGCTTCTCCACCGGCTGGCGGTTTACGTAGATGAGCGGAATGCCGGCCGCCGTCGCGGCTGCGGTTATGGGCTGCGTCGCGGATGCATCGACCGGGTTGACGATAATGGCATCGACCCCCTGGGCAACAAAATTGTTCACCTGATCGAGCTGCTTGCCGATATCGGTCTGCGCGTCCTCGAACTGCAGCTCCACATCCAATTTACCCTCGACCGCCTTCTGCATCGCGAGACGCAGGATTGTCAGGAAGTTGTCGTCGAAGTTCGACATCGCAACGCCGATGTTCGCGGCGTTCGCCGACGTCAGCAGAGTGGTCGACAGCAACAATCCGGCCAGTAGAGATTTCATTTCGTTCCTCCTCAAATCGCCGGATGCCCGGCTCAGATCAAGAGCTCCTCTGCTCTCATGCGGCCCATTATTGAGAGCGCTCCCATTCTGTCAACGACGGATTCGCCATCAGCAGCCACTCCGGCACTCCGTTGATTGAATTCAATCATCATTTCCGTGAAGTTTTGGATATTCCTTCGTATCGTTGACGGCATGGGAGCGCTCTCATATTATTGGCGACTTCAAATTACGAAACGCGGGAGGAAAATATGACAGGATCCGCAATCGCGGTGATCGGCGCCGGCATGATCGGCGCCGCACATGCTTTCGGCTACAAGGTCGCGATCGACCGCTTCTCAAGAAAGATCCGCGGGCTTCGGCTGAAAACAGTCTGCGACGCGAATGGCGAACTTGCCGCTTCGATGGCCGCGACCTGGGGCTTCGAGACCATTGTCTCCGACTGGAAGTCGGTGCTTGCCGATCCGGACATCGGCATCGTCAGCATCTGCCTTCCGAACTTCCTGCACGCCGAGGTCACCCTCGCAGCGCTCGCTGCCGGAAAGCATGTCATTTGCGAAAAGCCGCTGGCACTCGATGCAGCGACGGCAGCACAGATCTACAAAGCCTCCAGGGCGGCATCGACCGTTTCCGCGACGGTTTTCAATTATCGTCGCATCCCCGCGGTCGCGGCCATGCAGCGTCTGATTGAGGGCGGCGAGATCGGCGATCTGGTCAATGCGCTCGTCCAGTACGAAAGCGAATATGCGGCGGATCCGCAGCTCCCACACAGCTGGCGTTACGAACGCGATCGGGCCGGTCCCGGCGCGCTCCTCGATATCGGAACGCATGCCGTCGACGTCGCGCGCTTCCTGTGCGGCGAGGTCGAGGAGATCGCCGGCGCGATCGCCACGATCTCCATCAAGCAGCGCTTCCTTCCGGCTGGCGCCAGCATCGGGCACAACCACGTGGAGCTCAGCAGCGAGAGCCGCCGCGTCGACAATGACGATGTGATGTCTGCCCTGCTGCGTTTCGCGAATGGTTGCCAGGGGACTTTCCTTGCGAGCCGGGTCGCCGTTGGCATGGGCAACAGTCTGACCATCGCTATCACCGGCACGAAGGGCGCCGTCCGCTATTCGTCGCGTACCCCCGCCCACTTCGAAATTGCGCGGTTCGACGGCTCCGGTCAGTCGCCCTTCGCGATCGTCGCGAACAATCCGACACTGCCCTTCGCCGGGCTTCTGCCGGTGCCCCACGACGGCGTGGCGATTGGATATGCCGAGGTCTTCGGCTTCATGATTCAAGAATTTCTCGAGGCCATCGCCAACGGCCACCCGATGACGAACGGCTCCATTCTCGACGGTTTGCGCGCCTCGGAAATCCTCGATGCCATCCAGCAGGCCGCAGACACCAACCAGCCCGCCAAGGTCAAGCACGCCGCCGCCTGATGCCGCGTGCCAATGGAGTAAACGATGAAAATTGGTCTCAACACCGACGGTTTCGGCGCCCTTCCCCTCCCCGCGTGCCTTGATCAGGTCGCCGCACTCGGCCTTACGCACGTCGAATTCGGCCTCGGCGGCTGGTCGAGCGCGCCGCACGTCGACATCGCCGACCTTCTCGCCAAGGCCTCGTCCCGCGACCGGTTCAAGGGCATGCTGGCGGAGCGTAACCTTGAAATCTCGGCGCTGAATTGCTCGGGCAACCAGCTGCATCCTGGCGAGATCGGTCCCTCCGACACAAAACTCGCCTATGATACACTTGAACTTGCGAGCCTCCTCGGCGTCGAACGTATCGTCATGATGTCCGGCCTGCCGGCCGGTGGCCCCGACGACCGGAACCCGAACTGGATTACCTCCTCCTGGCCGTTGGAAGCGATGGAGATGCTGGAGTGGCAGTGGCAGGAGCGTGTGCTGCCATTCTGGAGGCCTTTTGCTCGGGCTGCCGAAGCAAAGGGAGTACGCATCTGCGTGGAGCAGCACGGCCGCCAGTGCGTCTACAACACAGAGAGCTTCTTCCGTCTTCGGGAGGCGGTCGGCCCGACGGTCGGCGTCAATTTCGATCCGAGCCATCTCATCTGGATGGGCGGCGAACCGCTGTCTGCGATCGCAGCGCTCGGCGACAGCATCTACCACGTGCACGGCAAGGATTCCCGGATCGAGCAGCGCGCCCGCATCGACGGTCTGCTCGATCCGAAGCACGTGACGCCGGTCGGCGGCCGCTCCTGGAATTTCGTGTCTCTTGGTCACGGAACGGCCGTCCACGGCTGGCTCGATATCGTCAAGGCGTTGCAGCAGATCGGCTACGACGACGTCATCAGCATCGAGAACGAAGACTATTCCATGTCGGCGATCGAGGCTGTCGCCACCTCGGCGACCACCCTTCGCTTCTGCATCGAGCAAGCTGGAAAGGCGAAACAATAACCGCAACGATATCAGCAGGCCGGGGCCAATCCCCGGCTGGCCCTGCAAACATCACTTCGCCGCTTGCGCGTTTCGGCCAGACCCTTTTTATAGGAAGGCATGAAGGACTTTCCCACCCGATCCGGAATAACGCTAGAGGACGTCGCCAAGGCGGCTGGCGTGTCGCGCTCGCAGGCCTCCCGCGCCCTTCGCAACGACCCGGGCGTCAAGGACGATACGAAAGCCCACATCCTCGCCACCGCTGCCAATCTCAACTACACCCCGAACCTTGCGGCCCAGACGCTCGCCAGCCGCCAGAGCCGATCGATCGGCCTTGTTGTCGGCGACGTGCTGAACCCCTATGAGGCGATGCTTGCGCGCGAATGCGACAGGACACTCAGGGACGCAGGCTATTTCGCCATGCTGGCCGTCAGCGGCACGACCAGCTCGATCCGCGCCTTCATCGATCAGCGCATCGCAGGCCTCGTGCTGATCGGCGCGCCCGCGGAGCGGGATGAGATCGTCGCCGTCTCGAAGCTCCTGCCGACCGTCTATATCGGCCGGGACCTGAAATCCGAGAGAGTCGAAAGCGTCAGCTCCGACGACGCGCTCGGAGCAAGGCTCGCGACCGAGTTCCTGCTGACGCTCGGCCATCGCGACATCGCCCACATTACCGGCGGTCCGGGCGCCGGTGCGCAGCGCCGCGCGGACGCTTACCGCAAGATCATGCAGGAGCATGGCGTGAAGCCCATCATCGTCGAGGGCCGATACGACGTCGACGCCGGCAGCACGGCCACGGATACGCTGATGGCACGCAAGGACCGGCCGACGGCGATCTTCGCCGCAAACGACCTGATTGCGCTTGGTGCGATCAGCCGCCTCGCCTGGCACGGTTTCCGTGTACCGGACGAAGTTGCCGTCATCGGCTTCGACGATATTCCAATGGCCGCATCCGAGCCGATTTCGCTCACGACCATTCGCCAGAAGGTACCCGACATGGTCGCCGCGGCCGTTGAAACGCTGACCACACGGCTCGCCGATCCGACAGCGCCGATCCGCAATCTCATCATCGCCCCCGAACTCGTCGCCCGCCGCTCATCGGGCGCGGAAATCTAGCGACAGAAGAGGCGCGCCAGGGCTTGGCGCGCCTTCCAGAATTGGAGAGCCCCGATCTAGACGGCGACGCGCCTGCCGGTCTTCACCGATTCGACACAGGCATTGGCGAGCTTCAGCGCGATGACACCATCGGTACCTGTCGTCGCCGGCTCGCGACCTTCCTTGAGGGCCGCAATGAATTCGGCGATCTCGCCGGCATAGGAAGCGGTGTAGCGGGTCATGAAGAAGTTCTGCAGCGGCGCGCTCCTATAGCCTTCCGCATTGCCAACAACGACCGTGTTTTCGTGATGGTTCTCCGCCCGGGCGACGCCCAGTGAGCCGTGCACCTCCACCCGCTGGTCATAGCCGTAGGTGGCGCGGCGGGAGTTGGTGATAACAGCCTGCTTGCCCGACGCAGTCTCGAGGATGACAGTTGCGCTGTCGCTGTCCCCTATCTCCTTCAGTTCCGGCTTGACGAGGACCGAAGCATGGGCCGAAACGACGATCGGCTCTTCGCCCAGCATAAACCGCGCCATGTCGAGGTCGTGGATCGTCATGTCGCGGAAAATGCCGCCGGAGCGCGAGGCATAGGAAATGTCGGGCGCGCCCGGATCGCGCGAGGTAATCGTCACCATCTCGACGTCACCGATCCGGCCAGCATCGATTGCCGCACGCACGCCGGCAAAGTTGGGGTCGTAGCGGCGGTTGAAGCCGAGCATCAGCTTTACGCCGGCCTTTCTCGCGATCGACACCACCTCTTCGGCGCGGCCGAGATCAAGATCGACGGGCTTTTCGCAGAAGACATGTTTGCCAGCCCTGGCAAATTTCGCGATGAGATCGGCATGCGTATCCGTCGGGGTGCAGATCAACACGGCATCGACGGACTTGTCCGACGCAATGGCGTCGGCGTCGGACGCCTTGGCGCCGGTTGCAAGAGCCAGCGCCTGCGCGGCGGAAGGCACGGCATCGGCGAGCGCAACCAGTTCCGCGTCGGGGCTGGCAGCGACCGCCTTGGCATGCACCTTCGCGATGCGCCCGGCGCCGATCAGGGCAAGTTTGATCGTCATCTCAGTATCCTTTCACATCAATCCAGGTGCCGTTCCTTGCCGAAGCAAAGACCGCATCCGCGACGGCCGCATTGGCGCGCGCGTCCTTCATGTCGAAATAGGGAACGGCCTCGCCGCGGATCGCCCGGGCGAAGTTGGTCACCTCTTCTTCGTATTGGTCGAGCGCTGGGAACTCGAGCGTATGGATGTTGGAGTTCGCGTGGTCGGCCGAAGTGTCGATCGCGATCGTGTTCGGGCTGACGCGGGAGGGCACATAGGCCTGCGGCAAGGAGATGAAGGCGCGCTCGCAGACGATCTGGATCGACTGGGAGGAGGCTTGCGCCAGCGACACCATGAAGGTCGAGTGTCGCCCGCTGCCGAAATCGAGGATCACCGAGGTGAACATGTCGATGCCGCCGTCATTGTTCTGCGTGGCCGCGAAGACCCGCTCCGCCTCAGCGCCGAAGACGTAGCGTGCAGTCATGGCCGTGTAACAGCCGAGATCGTAATAGGCACCGCCGCCAAATTCCGGCTTCTGGCGGAAATCGGCCTGGTTCGTCATCATGAAGGAGAGGAGCGAGGAGAAGGAAAGCGGCTTGCCGTATTCCTCGGCCGCGAGGATCTCGCGCAGCTTGATCCAGCGCGGCTGCTGGCGGACCATGAAGGCTTCGGAAATTTTCAGCGCCGGATCGACCCCTTCGAGCAGATCGAGGTCCGCGGCCGTCATTGCCGCCGGCTTTTCGCAGAGCACGTGCTTGCCGGCATCCGCGGCCTTGCGGGTCCATTCCACATGGAGATGGTTCGGCAAGGCCACATAGACAGCCTCGACATCCGGATCGGCAAGCACCTCCTCGTAGCTGCCATAGGCACGGGCAATGCCATGTTTGTCCGCCATGGCACGCGCACGCTCTTTACTGCGCGCGCCGATCGCCAGCGGTTCGCACCAGGCACTCTTCGTGAGACCCGGAATGATGGCGCCGTCCGCAATGCGCGCGGCACCAAGAATGCCCCATCGGACGGGGGCAACGATATGGTTCATGGTTGTTTCCTTCCCTGAAGAGGTGCACGCACCTCTTGACGCCGGAAGCATGACGCGACGCCCCTCCGCCGACAAACATCTTGCTGATGGAAATCCATCAGCCGATCGGTTCGTCAGAACGGAAGCGGGTTGGGAAGATTCTCCGGTCCATAGAGCACGATCGGCACTTCCGTTTCGTGCGGATAGGCCGCCTGTTCGGCGCCAAAGAAATCGAAATGCCGGAGAAGCATGTTGACGGCGAGGCGGACCTGCAGTTCGGGGCTCTGGTCGATCGTCAGCGACATCAGGCCCTCCCTGAGGAACGCCGCCGTGTTGCGGGTCAATTCGTGACCGACGAACACTGGACGGCGATGGAGGATATCGGCGCGGATCGCCCGCGCCACACCGATATTCCCGGCACCGACATTGTAGATCGCAACCGTGTCCGGATGCTTTCGAAATGCCTCAAGCAGTTGCAGTTCCGAGCGGACGCGGTCGTCTCCACCTTCGACGATCTCTGCCACGTGCCAGTCCGGCGCTCTTTCCTCGAGGAACTGTTTAAGACCGCGCACACGGTCTGCATGGGATTGAAAGCCGAGATGATTGCAAAGGACGATGACCGATCCCGGCGCGCCCGTCATCCTTGTGATGAAATAGCCGGCCGATCGCCCGGCCCTGTAGTGATCCGTCCCCGCATAGCCAATGCGCGCAGACCCGGGAACGTCGGAGATAACGGTGACGACAGGCACGCTCCGCGCGCTCAGTTCCTCGACCGCAGCATGCACGATCGGGTGATCCTGCATGTAGGAAACAACGGCGTCGCAGCTTGTCTTGACGAGCGCCTTCGCCAGCGTTTCCGGCCTTTCATCTTCAAGCACCGTTCTGTGAATGACGATCGAGCGATCGAGCGACGTGGAGATCCTGCGAAACTCGAACCCCATCCGGGCGATCAGCGGCAGCTCCGGCCGAGCCAGGATCACGTCAATTCGTATCAGACGACGATGCGCCTCCGGCAGCAACCGTCGCAAGCCGAGCTCCTTTGCAGCCTGCAAAACGCGCTTGCTGACCTCCTCGCTGACGTTTCCGCGATCATTGATGACCCGATCGACACTTGCCGTGCCGACCCCGGCCCGTCTGGCGACATCGGAAAACGTCACCCGTTTCCCCTGCCCTTTCGACACCATATTCGCCTCCCCCGCCGACCGCAGCATCATCTCTTCACGGCGATCCAGCGAACATTGCCGCGTTGATTGGAATCAATCAATGCTCCTTCGATCCCTTTGGGCGAAGTGTACGGCTGATCTTAGGGAGGGGCGCGAACTGGCGACCCACTATCCCCGGCGTTCTTCGGGGAGCATCGAGCGGCGCAAGGAAACACCTTCGGCCCAAAGTCGCTTGTTCTTTGGGCCGAAAGCTTGCGTTGCCAAAACGTTATGTCGGGTCCTTGAGGGGCTGCCGTCAGCGGCCCTACTGCGGGATGTCTGGAACCCTGGAAGACTTCACGCAGCTGAGAATTTCACCGTCACGCCGCGCTGCCGGAAATATGCCTGCATCAACTTCCGTCCGGAACGATTGTTCTGAACGAGCTTGGTCGGGTCAAATACAGCCTCTTTCAAGCCCGCCCGCATCAATGCTGCCTTGAGGGTCGCGATATGCACATCGATGTCGGCATTGTCTGCCTGAAGCGATTCGTAAATGCGATCTGTTGCCTCTGCTACGGTCGGTTCGCTCACTCTAAACTCCTGTCGCTGTCTTGCTGGCGCTTACCACACATTTCGGCTTGGCCCTATTTGGTGAACTTTCCCGCGTCAATCGGGTGACGGCAGAATGCGCTGCCGGAAGTGTGCATCGAGGCCATCGAGCAGCCTCTCTCCGGTCGCCCGATACCTTTGTGTTGGGTTCGATAACCACTTCGCGCCATCAACTGCCATGAGGTGTTTGCTCAAGCTCAAGCACGTTTCCCTCTGGATCGCGCGCATAAGCGATCAGATACGGTCTGTCCGGAGTCCCGAAATCCGTAATTTGGCCGATCTGCGCCCCGCCAGCCTGGATGATTTTCGAAAGCGCGTCACGAATATCTTCCATCTGGAACGACAAGTGTCCGAAACCGGGTTCATTGACCCTTGGCTGGTCACGATGATGGGTGACCGTATGCTCATGAATCTCCAGAAAAGGGTGTTCCAGTCCGGAGAATCTCAACCAGATTGTACGTATCTCGGAGTTTGAAAGCCCGTTTCCTCGCGACACCTTTTCACCGGACAACATCTTGGGTGCGCGAAGCAAATCGCATTTCATGACGTCCATGTAGAAGGTTGCGAGCGCTTCCGCATCGCGGGCTACCAGGTTGATGTGAGCAAGCTTCATGGCGTTCGGCATCCTCGTCTCTGGGCAAGAATATCGCTTGGTTGAGGGCTATGAAAGGAGCCTCCTCTGGGCAGAAAGCCGGCCAGCGCCTCAAGAAGAGGCGCGAAACCACCTGCATCGTCCCAACCCGGGGGCGAAATACCTTCAAGCTGCCGATCACGCAGGCGGCGATCGTTCTGCAGCGCAAAGATCCCGGATTAGGAGGGCCACCGTCACAACATCGTCACGAAACGCACGAACAACTCGCTTCCGTGTAAATGGCGGAGGCTCAGATGGATTACTTCAGACGCTTCACCTTTTTGTTCGCGACACCAGCCTTCGATAACGAGGATCTCGAAGGGGCCCGGTATAAGCAGATCGTCGAGGAGATCGAGCGGTCCGGTTTCGAGGTGGTCCGTGCGCGTAATCTCGAAGACGCCGAAATCGCCGTCCAGACGGATGCAGCCATCGGCTGCATGATGGTCGACTGGGGCAAGAAGGGCATGGAAGGCAAGACGGCCTCCCTCATCAATCTGATGCGCCGGCGCGGTCTCGAATTCCCGATCATTCTCCTGATAAGGCGCAAGCGCTTCGAGGACGTGCCCGTCGAAGTGCTCGATTTCATCGACGGCTATGTCTTCCTGTCCGAGGAGACCCCTGCCTTCATCGCGAAAAACCTCATCAGTCGCCTCAAGCAATATGCCGAGACGATGAAGACACCATTCTTTGGCGCGCTGGTGGATTACGCCGAGGAAGGCAACCAGCTCTGGACCTGCCCCGGCCACAACGGCGGCGTTTTCTATAGCCGCAGCCCGGTCGGCCGCGTGTTCATGGAGCATCTGGGCGAAGCGGTTTTCCGCGACGATCTCGACAACTCCGTGCTCGATCTCGGCGATCTCCTGACCCATGAAGGTCCAGCCCTTGCCGCCCAGAAGGAAGCCGCCAAGATTTTCGGCGCGGAGAAGACCTACTTCGTCCTCAACGGCACCTCGACCTCCAACAAGGTCGCTCTCTCCGCCCTCGTCACCGATGGCGATCTGGTGCTCTTCGACCGTAACAATCACAAGGCGGCCCATCACGGCGCCCTGATGATCTCGGGCGGTATCCCGGTCTATGTGCCGACAGCCAGAAACGCCCATGGTCTGATCGGTCCGATGGATTTCGGCGCCTTGAACGAAGAGACGCTACGGGAGCGCATCCGCACCCATCCGCTGGTCAAGGACCCGGATGCCTGGCAGAAGCCGCGCCCGTTTCGGGTAGCGGTGGTTGAGCAGTGCACCTATGACGGCACGATCCACAATGCCGAGATGATCCTGAAGGCCATCGGGCATCTGTGCGACTATATCCTGTTCGACGAAGCCTGGGCGGGCTTCATGAAGTTTCATCCGCTCTATGCCGGACGTTTTGCCATGGGTCTTGGCGAACTCGGACCCGAGGCGCCGGGCATCATCGCCACGCAATCCACGCACAAGCAGCTTGCAAGCTTTTCCCAGGCGTCGCAGATCCACATGAAGGATCGGCACATCAGCGGCCAGAAGCGCCGGGTCGAACACCGGCGCTTCAATGAAAGTTTCATGCAGCACGCTTCGACCTCGCCCTTCTATCCCCTCTTCGCTTCCCTTGACGTCGGAGCGCAGATGATGAAGGGCCGTTCTGGCGAGGTTCTATGGGACGATACGATCCGGCTCGGCATCGAACTCCGCAAGAAGATACGGACAGTGCGCCGGGAGTTCGAGGAAAAGGAACGTCGGCCAGAGCGCCGCTGGTTCTTCGAGCCCTTCGTGCCGGACCGTGTGGCCATGCCGGATGTGGCAAGCCCTGGAGCGGTACACGACGTGCCGTGGGAGAGCGTCGCCACCGATCAGCTCGCCACCAATCCGGCCTTCTGGCACCTCACCCCAGGGGCTGCGTGGCACGGCTTTTCCGACATGGCGCCGGGCTTCGCGATGACCGACCCCAACAAGCTTACGCTGCTCACTCCCGGGTTTGACAGGGCAACCGGCAAATATGCTGAGCACGGCATTCCGGCGCCGATCGTCGCGCAATACCTGCGCGAGAACCGGATCGTCGCGGAAAAGAACGACCTGAATTCCCTGCTTTTCCTGCTCACGCCCGGCGTCGAGGCAAGCAAGGCCGGCACGTTGATCAGCGGCCTTGTCGCTTTCAAGAAGCTACACGACGACAATGCGCTTCTCGAAGAGGCAATCCCGGAGTTCTATCGACGCCGACCCGGTCGTTACGCCGGCGTGCGCCTGCGGGACCTGTGCGGCGACATGCATCGCTTCTTCCGCGACGCCAATGTCAGCGCGCTGCAGGCCAAGCAGTTTTCTGAGGCACACCTGCCGGATATCGCTCTTTCGCCCCACGACGCCGCACGCTGCCTTGTGCGCAACGATGTGGACTTTCTGCCGATCGACGCCATCGCCGGGCGGATCGCAACGACGCCTTTCGTCGTCTATCCGCCTGGGATCGCGACCATCGTGCCGGGAGAGCGGCTGACCGAGCGCGCGCAGCCGATGATCGACTACCTCAAGATGTTCGAAGCCTGTTTCAACGCGTTTCCCGGCTTTGACGTCGAGATTCAGGGCCTCTACCGTCAAACCGACTCATCGGGCCGCATACGACTTCATACCTATGTGGTCGCCGAATAGGATCGAGGAGCTTCGGATCCCTTATGCCGCAGGATGAAACAATCGTCATTCGCCCGTCGCGGGAAAGCGACGTCGATGCCATGCTGGCCATCTATCGCCGGCACATCCGTCGCGGCATCGAGGAAGGTGTAGATGAAGGCGACACGCCGCAACCCGACGACCTGCGCGAGCGGCGGAAGAACTTGAAGAGCCGCCGCTTCCCGCATCTTGTCGCAACCAAGGACGACGCAGTGGTCGGCTACGCCTACGTCGTTCTGTTTCGCAAGCGACCAGCCTACCGCTACACCGTCAAGCACTCGATCTATGTTCATCACGAGCATCACGGCCAAGGCGTCGGCCGCCTGCTCCTGCGCGGCCTCATCGACGCCTGTGCCGCGGCAGGCTTTCGCCAGATGATCGGCTATATCGACGCCGACAATGTCGCCTCGCTCACCCTGCATGAGCGATTCAATTTCGTGCGCGTCGGCCTGCTGCCCGGGATCGCCTACCGCTACGGACGCTGGGCCGACAGCGTCATGGTTCAGCGTTCGCTCGGCACAGGCTCGACGACGCCGCCACCTCCCCCGCCCCTCTCCACGCGTTGACGATTCTGGGACCGGTGGTCGGCGTCCCCGCAGACCGGCGGAGATCCCGTTGGGGCGACCAGGAGTCACCGCGCCGGAAATCGGGACGCAACCTGCCGGTCTTAACGAATGCCTGATCGTTCCAACGGCTTTGGTTCAGGAGACGTCAATGCGAGCGTCGTATTTCGCCGGCGGCAAGCGTTGCCATGCGGACAACGCGTTCCTTCACCGCCCCGCAGCGCCCAGCCGACGCCGCAGTGACGCGGAGGCGAGGTCGATCAGATAGACCATGGCCACGATCAGGAAAATGATCGACCAGGCCTCTGGCCAGCGAAAGGCATGCATGCGGTCAGCGAGAAGGAAACCGATGCCGCCCGCACCGACGACGCCGAGAATGGTGCCCGAGCGAACGTTGGATTCGAAATTGTAGAGAATGATCGAGAGGATGACCGGCAGGGCTTGCGGCACGATCCCGTAGCGGATCGCCTGCATGGTGCTGCCACCGCTGGCCTTCACACCATCGACCGGCTTTCGTGACGTATTCTCGATTGCTTCGGCAAACAGCTTGGCAAACGTGCCGATCTCAGAGACCGCGATCGCGAGGATACCGGCCAGCGGACCGAGCCCGAAGGCACGAATGAACACCAGCGCCAGGATGATCTGCTCGACCGCACGCAGTGCATCGAATCCCCGGCGGGAAAACAGCCGCAGCCAACCGAACGGCATGATGTTCTTTGCGCCGAGCAGCGCGAGCGGCAGCGAAACGGCAGCGCCAAGCAAGGTGCCAAGGAATGCCATCACGATCGTCTGGCCAAGCCCCTCCAGCACCTCGTTCCACTCCACCCAGGTCGTCCAGACGTGTGGGGGGAACATGAAGGCAATAATGCCGCCGAGCCGCGATAGCCCTTCTGCAAACCGGGCTGGCGTCGCATCGAAAGCAACCGCGCTAAAGGCGAACGGGATCAACAGCGAGACAACGATGATCCAGGGCGCAAGGCGGCGGATGAGCGGCCGTTCGAATGCGCCACGCAACCGAGCTTTGGCGTCCTTGACCATGTTCGTTTCGAGAGGAAGGTCCGCGTCGCTCATGCCCAATGCTCCGTGATGCCGATGATGCGGTGACGCAGGCGTTCGCTCAGGAAATCGATAACGGTCACACTGACCAGGATGATGACGAACAGCGCCGAAAGGTCCGTGTATTCCTGCAGCGACATGGCCGTGCGGATCTCCTGACCAAGACCGCCAGCGCCGACATACCCGATGATCGACGATGAGCGGACATTGATCTCGAAGCGCAGGAGCGTGTAGCTGATGACGTTCGGAATGACCTGCGGCACGGCGCCGTATCGCATTTGCTGCAACCAGCTTCCGCCGGAGGCCTTGATGCCATCGAGCGGGCGCATGTCTATATTCTCGTTGACCTCGCAATAGAGCTTGCCCAGCGAACCGCATGCATGCAGGCCGATGGCAAGCACCCCTGCAAGCGGGCCAACCCCGAAGCAAAAGACGAAGATCAACGCCCAGACCAGTTCAGGCACGGTCCGGATGATCTCGAGATAGCGGCGGACGGCGATCGACAGCCATCCGGCCGGGCTCAGGTTACGAGCGGCAAGAAAACTCAGAACGAAGCCGCCGCAGACGCCCAGAACGGTGGCAGCATAGGCGATCAGGATCGTCTCCCAGAGCAACGCGAGCCAGGTTTTCCAGCGCCAGAACCATTCTGCAAGATCCGCACCAAGCGTCGAGAACCGCAAGGTCGGGATGGTTTTTTCCAGGTATTCCCCCAGCCGCGGCAAGCCGGCCCAGAGCTTCAACATCGCCACCCGCTCGCCCGAGGGCAAGGTGACGTCGGTGAAGGCGAAGAACCCGCCCAGGTAAGCCGAAACCACCACAAGGGCAGTGAACACCAGCGTCGAGGCAAGTTGAACCCGCCGCGCGCTTCTCCGCACCTCGCGATATTCGGTCTCGAAATTTCGGATTGAAGGGGAGAGATCGCTCATGCGCTTGACCAATAATGCTCTATCAAGAAAGGCAGCACCGGAGCCTTCCGGTGCCGCCTCGTATCATCGGCAGTGATCAGCCCTGGCGGCGCTGCTTGCGCAGCCAGTCGCGCATTTCGACGATCCACTGATAGCGATCGTGGCTGACTTCGATGTAGCCGTCGGCGGTCTCGTCGCCGGAGGTGATCTCCTTGTAGACGGCCGGGTCGTTCTTAGGCAGCTCACGCAGAGCGGTCTTGACGGCCTCGATCAGGTCGGCCGGCAGGTTCTTGCGTGCCGTTACCGGACCGTTGGTGATCTCCGGGGACTTCCAGATGTTGCAGATCTCGCCGGCCGGGATCATTCCCTTGGTCACCATGCGCTGCGGAATGCCGCTCTTCTCGGTATTGATGTAGGTCGCGGTCGCGTCAAACTGCTTGTTGAAGACGCCCATTACACCGGTTTCATGCGCGCCGGAGAAAGGCACGGCCGAAAAATAGGTGGTCGGATCGATGCCCTCCTTTACGAGGTTGAAATAGGGAACTGCGTAGCCGGAGGTCGAGTCCGGATCGGCAAAGGCCAGAACCTTTCCCTTCAGGTCAGCGAGCGACTTATAGCCAGAATCACAGCGCACGCTGATGACGGAGTAATACCCGCTGGCGCCTTCCTTATCGACCTGAGCCAGGATCGGTTCGACGCCGCCCTTGGTTTCGGTGTAGGCTGCTGCATAGGCCGACGAACCCAGGTTTGCGAATTCGATCTGGTCGGCGGCGAGCGCCTGGACCACGCCATCATAACTGCCGGCCGTAAAGATCTCGACCTTCACGCCGAGCTGCTTTTCAAGATAGGCCGTAAAGCCCTTGTAACGGGCGACACGATCCTTTTCATTTTCCGCTGACGTGATGCCGTAGCGGATGGTCTTGTATTGCTGTTTCCATTCCTGCGCATGCGCGGAACCCGAAAGCGCAAACACGGCCGTTGCGGCCATCGTCATGAGGACGTTCTTCATCATAGTTCTCCGGGGATGGATCACGGCTCGGCGCCATTGCCGAAGCCGAGGGGAAATCAGGCCACCGCCATCTGCTTCTCATGCTGATCGGCAAGGGAAGGAATGGCGGTCGATGTCACGGCTTCATCGATCGCGGAATCGGCATCGTCGAAACCGTAAACGGCGTTGAGGCGTTCGCGCGTCAGATCGTGCGGCCGTCCCTCGAACACGACGCGGCCGGCCTTCATCGCAATAATGCGGTCGCAGTAGGCGCGGGCCGTGTCGAGTGTGTGCAGGTTGACGAGAACGGTGATCCCGTCCTCCCGATTGACCTTCCGTAACGCTTCCATGACGCGGGTGGCGTTGGCCGGATCGAGGGACGCGATCGGCTCGTCGGCCAGCATGATCTCCGGCCGCTGCACGAGCGCCTTCGCGATCGCCACGCGCTGCTGCTGGCCGCCTGACAGAGTGCCGGCCTTCTGGAAAGCCTGCGACAAGAGGTCGAGGCGATCAAGCGCCTGCACGGCCATCGCCTTCTCTTCCTCTGTAAACCGCTTGATGATCGTCGATACGACGCCCTGATGGGCCACTCGACCAATCAGCACGTTGGTCAGCACGTCCATGCGCTCTACCAGATTGAACTGCTGGAAGATCATCGCGCACGACGCTCGCCAAAGACGGAGGTCACGCCCTTTAAGCTTCGTGATATCGCGACCCCCAAACAGGATCTTGCCGTTCGTGGGTTCCACCAGCCTGTTGATCAGTCGAAGCAGCGTTGATTTTCCTGCTCCGCTTCGCCCGATCACCCCGACCATCTGACCGGGTTCGATCGTCACGGTCACGTCGTCGACTGCATTCAGCTGCCCGAAAGACTTCTTCAGCGAGTACAGTTCCAGCATCTTCTTCACCCAAAAATGAAGTAATCACTTCGTCCAGTGCGAAAGCGCGAAATATCGCGCCTTTCTTCTGATTGTCTTCAATACAGAAAGCACATGACAAATGTATTATAGCGTCTATTTTTTTGGAAAATGATTTTATACAACTCAACAATCATCCGATACATTCAAATGAATTTCGGTATTATTAGAATTTCATCCCGAAACAAAAAGCCGGGCATACTTGCCCGGCTTCCCTGAAACTTGCAGATGATCCTGTGGCCGATCACGCGGCCGCTTTGGCTCCCACCGTCACCGCGCCGTCCGACCACACCTTCCGGCCACCGCAGATGGTCGCACGAAGCCTCGGCATCCTGCCGCGTTCCGCAATGACCAAGTCTGCCCTCAGCCCCTCGCAAATGTGGCCACGATCCGTCATTCCGAGCGCGGCGGCAGGGTTGGCACTGGCAAGCGCTACGGACGCAGGCAATCCCCCCTCGCCCATCTCGCCAAGCGCCAGAACCGCGGGCAAGATCGCCGACGGGTGGTAGTCGCTGGCGAGAATGTCCAGCACACCGGCCGCGAAGGCCTCGCGGGCCGAGAGGTTGCCGGAGTAGGAAAGTCCGCGCAAGGCATTCGGAGCTCCCATCGCCGTCGCGAGGCCGCGCCGCCGCGCTTCGGCCGCGACTTCCAGCGTGATCGGGAATTCACTGATCGCCGCACCGAGACCGTGCAAAAGCGCCACCTTTTCCAAGGTGTCGTCATCGTGAGAGGCAACGACGACGCCCCGCGCACGTGCCAGTTCGGCCAGACCGCTGACGACATGCATGGCATCGCCGTGCGTCTCCCGTTCGGCAATGCGCTGTTTGACCATTTCGACGGCCGTGGCGTAGTCGATCTTCTTGGTCTTGGCCATGTTGCGGGTGTGGATTTCAAGGTCGCGGTATTGGCCCTGCCCGGGTGTATGGTCCATCAACGAGATCAGTCCGAGAGAGCCGCTATCCATCAGCTTTTCGGCAACGGCGACCGCCGATGGAAATGTGACTTCGAAGCGGGCATGAACCCGATGGTCGACGAGCAGCTCGCTGCGCATCGAAGCCAGCGCCTCGATGATGGCAATGGTGTTCTCCAGCGAACGGACGTGGCCGTAAGTCGCTGGAGTGAAGGCCAGCGCCGCGTAAGCCGTGGTAATGCCGTTGGCCGCGAGCTTCTTGTCGAGGTCATAGATACCGAGTTCGAGCGGCATGCGGACGTTGGCGCGCGGCTCAACCTCCTTCTCGATCATGTCACCATGAATATCGATAAACCCGGGCAGCAAAAGCCGCCCTTCCCCGTCGATATCCGCATTGGCCACCGGCCTTTCGTGGATTTCGGCAATCACCCCATCTTCGATCCTCAACGAACCCCGTTCGATGACACGGTCCCTGAGAACGATCTCGAAGTCACTCAGCCACATCGTCTGCCTCATCTGCAATCCTGATCGTTTCCAAATGTATTTCCCGATCGATCAGACCGGCGACATCTTCCGGATGATGGAAGACCCCGATCATCGCCACGCCCGCGGCCTTGAGTTCAGTCAGCCGCTCGACGAGCGCGCGTCGGGCCGTGCGGTCGAGGGAAGCGGTCGGCTCATCCAGCAGCAAAAGCCGTTGCGGCAGGATCAGCGCCCTCGCAAGGTTCACCTTCTGCTGTTCGCCGCCCGAAAATGTCGAGGGATAGGCTGGCCAGAGCTGCGGCTTCACCCCGAATGCGGCGAGCCAGCGGCGGGCTTCCGCCAGTGCTTCTGCATGCGACGTCCCGGCAAGCCGCAACGGTTCAGCCACCAGCTCCTCCGCCGCAACGCGCGGTCGGGCATTGAGAAACTGCGTGACGAAGCCGATTTCCCGACGGCGAAGAAGCGCCACGTCGACGTCTGCGGCCGACGCAAGGTCAATGACGCCTTCCTTCGTGTGATAGTAGGCGTGCCCCGCGCGCGGCAGGTAGGACCGATAGAGCGTGCGAAGCAGTGTAGACTTGCCAGCCCCGTTTTCGCCCTTCAGCAGAATGAACTCGCCTTCGCCGAGCTCGAAGGCGATCTGTTCGAAGGCAAAAAGGGTGCGCTTCAGATGATGCATCTGGAAGTGCTTCGACAGGCCCTCGACGCGAAGTACAGGAGCCGGCGTCGGCGTGGCGGACGTATGGATATTCATCTTCTAATCCCCCACTCAAAGCTTCGCGTGGACGAGTTGCTGTGTGTAGGCGTGCTGCGGATCCTGAAAAATCTGGTCAGCAAGCCCCTGTTCCACAACCTCGCCCCGGCGCATCACCATAACGCGGTCCGCCATTGTCCGTATGACACCCAGGTCGTGCGAGACGAGAACCATGGTGATGGCCCGGTCGCGCTGCAGCTTCTTGAGTGTATCGAGAACGAGTGCCTGGATGCTGACATCGAGGCCCGTAGTCGGTTCATCGAGAAGCAACAGTGCCGGTTCGAGCGCGATCGCCTTTGCAAGCTGAACGCGCTGCTGCATCCCGCCGGAAAGCTCGACGGGACGCGCATCCATGCGCGCCAGCGGGAACTCGGATGCTTCCAGCGCTTCCCTGGCGCGGGCCCGAAGGGCTGCAAAGTTGCGCTCCCCGGCAATCAGCAGCCGCTCGGCGACATTGCCGCTGCTGCTGTTGCTCATCAGCAGTCCGAGATGCGGGTTTTGATAGACGATACCGATATGGAGCGCCCGCAGTATCCGCCGCTGGAAACGATCGAGGCAAAAGAGGTTGCCGTCATCACGACCTGGCAACGCCAGATGATAGGTGCCTTGGTCGGGCGTATCTTCAAGGTTCATCATGCGCAGCAACGTCGATTTCCCTGAACCGGATTCACCGACGATGCCAAGCACCTCACCCGGATAGACCGCGACATCGACGTCGACCAACGCTCTGACATCGCCGAAGCTGCGGCTGATGCCGCGCATGCTCAGAATCGGATCTGCCGTCATCAGCCGTGGCGGCTGATATTGAATGGCCGACTGGCCATCAAAGAATGTGGAGGGCATCAGTCCATCCTTCCATTGTTGTACCAGGTTGCGCCGATGTTCACCGGCTCACCTTCAGACTTGCGTATGTTCTTGATGCCGAAATAGCTGTCGGACAGTTCATAGCGGGACGTGCCGTCTTCCTGCGGAAGCTCGTTCATGAAGAAGCCGGTGACCTCGCTGCGGTGGCAGGTCTTGTCCTGATGATCCTCGACCCGATAGGGAACATCGTCGAAGACGAGCGGCTCGACGCTGGTGTAAGGCGGCACGGCGAAGATGCGTTTCTCGCGACCGGCCGACAGGATCGTCAAATGGTCGGCCTGATCAAGCTTCGGCACGTCCCAGCGCGGAATGGGTGACGGCGTCATCACATAGCGGCCGTTGACCATGCTCGGATAGCTCGACCCCTGCATGATGCGCCCGGATTTGACGAGCTGCTCGTAGAGCACCAGCCAGAGCTGGCCATAGTCGGCGTCCCCATGCATTTCGCGCGCGATCGACATGTCCGGCTGGACAGGCCGCAGCGGCTCCGGATTGGGGACTTGCAGGACGAGGATCTGATCCTCGCGCATCTTCTCCTCGGGAATGCGATGCCGGGACTGGATGAGCGTCGCCTTCTCGGTATCGCTCGTCTCGGTGGCGCCCCCCACCTTGCCGAGGAACTTGCGGATGCTGCTCGCATTGACGGAATCGTCGGCCCCCTGATCGATGACCTTCACCGCCGAATCCGGCTTCAGGAGCGTCAGCGTCACCTGCAAGCCACCCGTTCCCCAGCCACGGGCGATCGGCACGTCGCGGCTGGCATAGGGGACCTGGTAGCCGGGAACCGCGATCGCCTTCAGAAGGCGTCGACGGATTTCCCGCTTGGCAGATTCGTCGAGGAAGCCGTAGTTGAAAGCCGCCCAAGGCTTTGTCAGTTCCTTCAGTTTAGCGTTGGACTTCACGACACGACCTCATCTTCTCTTGCCTCGTTTTCCGTCTTCGATTTGACCTTCGCCGTCGCTTGCGCGCGGTCGGCCGTAACCCGGCGCAGCGCGTCGAGGCTCGACTGGAAGGTGACGTAGTGCGGCAGCTTGAAGTGAATGCAGAACCCGGAGCTTTCCACCGGTTCCGTGTGATAGAGCACGAACTCCTCGTTGGAGGCCGGATGTGGATTGGGCTGGTTGGAAGCAAGGTCGAGGGTCGCAGCAGCGATCACCTTCACCTCGTTCCAACCGAAGGTCGCCGAGAAGCCGAGCTCGAGGCCAGTGGCAGCCTTCGAGATCACCTCCGTCTGACTGACCCTGATGCGGCCAGCGGAAAAGACTGTGCCGCGCGGATGCCGCATGCGCACCGGTGCTTCGGCAAGCCGCAGCTCGTTGACGGTCGGGTGCACCGAACCATAGCCGCGCATGGTGGCGTAACCGAGTGCGAGCGTGCCGCCGGTATCGGCGCGGGCAAGCGACTGAAGCTTGTGAGCGCGACTTGCCGGGAACAGCAGCGGTTCGCGGGTAACGTCGGGAATTTCCTCCGGCTGTACCGGCTCTGCCGGATGATCCGGTATCAGCCCCTGCATCTTCTGCCAGGCGGCCAGCGACGGCTGCGTGGCCGGCGCAGGTTTCATGGCATCCTCGACCGCCGGTGCTGCATAGTCCTCACCGCCCAGAACGCCGACCTCCAGGAGGCGATGCGAGTAGTCGAGCGTCGGACCGAGGATCTGTCCCCCCGGAATATCCTTGAAGGCCGCAGAAATGCGCCGCACCGTGAACAGATCCGGCTGCTCGACCGGCTCGGCCACGGCAAGCCGTGGCTGCGTGGTGCGATAGGCACGCAAAAGCAGCACCGCCTCGTAAAGATCTCCACCGGACTGCGCCAAGGCCAAGGCCGCCAGGTCCGGCTCGTAGAAGGAAGCTTCACCCATGACGCGGTCGACCAGGTATGGCAGACCATCGCGCACGGCATCGACCCGCGCCTTGGTGATCGTGCCGAGGTCTTCCCGGTAGAGCCGTTCGGATTGCTCTATGGCGCGCTCACCGCCCCTTGTTGCCACATAGGCCATCACAGCACCTCGATTTTGGTTGAGCGGGGAATGCCGATCAGCCGGTCACCATCCAGAAGAAAGAGATCCCAGCCGAGTGGATAACGGAGCGACTTCGCGCGCATGGACCAGAAAGACGGATGAATACCGTCAACCTCGATCGTCAGGGTGTCACGAACGCCGGGGCCGGACAGGCGCAAGGCCTGACCGGAACCAAAACGGGCGGTCGCAAAAAGCGTCGCGGCTTCGTCCGGGTAGGACAACGAACCGATCTTCAGCGCGGCAAGCGCTGCCACGCCTGTCTCCGCATCAATGGGCGCGAAGACGTAGTCGGCTTTGTCGATCGCAGCAGGTTTTGAACCCGTCAGAGTGATCAGGTCCGAAAGTACTCTGTCGGTTTCGGCGTGGAAACTGCATTCGCGGTCGATCAGGCTTTCGGCAACGGCATTGAAACCAGCGGCCGGAAGGCGCCGTTCGATACCGGGGCGGGCGATCCCCCACATCAGTTCCTCGAAGACTGCATTGGTGCGAACGTCGTCAACGGTCGGTGTGATGGCGAGCGTCATGATCAGAAGGTCTCCATCTCTACGCGTGTAGCCTCGACCTTGCGCAGCCGCGCCCGGTCGGCCTCATCCTGTTGCGCGCATTCCGCATCGAGGCAGGCAAGAATCTGTTCGCGGGAAAGCCCGGCGGCAATCGCCGCATCGATCACGGCAACGCTCATGGCATGTTCGAGATCGCGGCCCACAACGGCGCCATATCCTTCGACACCATGCGAGGGCACGCGAATATGCGCCTCCGCCATCAGCACTTCGCCCAGATGGAAGGCCGTGCTGCGAACCGTATCGACGAAGGGCAGCATGGCCAGCCCCGTGCGATTGACGAGGACCGAAACCTCGCCCAGCGCATCCAGCACCTGTTCGGCGCAGTTCTTGATAGGGTCCGGTCGTCCCGCAGCCAGAATGCTCAGGATTTCGTCATGGCGGTAATGGCCGATAACTTTGTCCGTTTCTCTCACGTCGCTCATCGTTCTTTCTCTGATAGTCCTCGAATTTCGCAGGAGTACCTCCACCAAGGCAAAGACCTCGGAGGTGCTCCCACCCATTGTTTTTCGCCGAACGCAAACCGCTGCGGCACTTGCTGGTATCGCTTCAGGTATCCCCGCCCTCGTCAGCGGGTTGCTCGTCGTAATCGACAACGAACTGGATACGCTCGCCCGCCCACACGACTTCCGAGTAGCCGATAGGATTGCCGGCCATATCGACGTCGACCTTCTGGACGACGAGCACCGGCTGCTCCTCCGATTGCGCGAGCAGGCGCGCTTCCTCGCCAATCGGCAGGCGGGTGAAGATCATGGTGCGATGGCGCAGATAGTCGGGAATGCCGAAGTCCCTGTAGATCTCGGTCACTGAAACGCCCTGGCCACGGCGGATATGCATGTTCGGGAAGCGCGCCACCGGGTGGTAGGCGCGACTGACGGTGATCGGCACGTCGTCGGCAAAACCGCGACGCACGATCATATAGACCGCATCGCCCTCGGCGATGCGCAGCGAAGATGCGACCACCGGCGGTGCCGCTATCTCAAGCTCCTCGACCGGCTGGCCGGAGGGAACGCGGCCCTGCTCCTTCAAGTTCCTGCTGAACCGGGTCCGTCGCGCGATGTTGTAGCGGATGACGGATTGCTCCTCCACGAAGGAGCCCCGCCCCTGCTCCACCCGCACCTTTCCGGCCGCAGCGAGTTCGGCTATCGCGCGGCGAACCGTATGCCGACCGACGCCGAAGCGCTCCATCATCTCCGTCTCGGTCGGCAACCGGGCACCCGCCGCAAGAGCGCCGGACGTGATATCCCGATTGAGCTGTTCCTCGACGGTTTGCCATTGGCCCCATTTGGATCGGACCGCGATATCCTCAGTCATCTTTATCATTCGAATGACTCCTGAATTCATTCGGATGACACGATGTGTAACAGCCCAGAGTGACAGTTGTGTGTAACTCGAACAGGCTTTCCCTCGCAGCGATCACTGGCTGATGGGCAACGGAGTAGCGTTCCATCTTTTCAGACGGTTGGCATATCCTCGATCTTGGTTCGGCCCCTTTGGCTAGGTCCCTCGTGGCGTTACAGCCGGCGCATATCTGGCCGACCGCCTGCATGCCCAACGGCGCGAACCCGAACCGCTGAGCAAGCGGTCCTCCTCCGCCACTCACTCGGTCGAGCGCCGATAGTCGACGCAATACTATTCTGTCCCGTCCCCGTTGACAGCAGGAAAGGCCGCCTCTACGTTACACATGTATACAGGTATAGCTGTCTTTACCTGATTGAGGAGGGGAAACATCATGCTTCGGTCTTATCTCGCGGCAGCGCTCGCCTGCGCCGCCGGTCTTGCCATTACGTCCCAGGCTCAGGCGGGTCCGGTTTTTGATGAGGTGGTCTCTGGCGGCAAGCTCGTCTGCCTGGTCAGCCCCAGTGCGCCGGGCTTTTCCGTGCCCAACAGCGCCGGCGTCTTCCAGGGCTTCAATGCCGATTTCTGCCGCATGGCGGCCGCCGCCATCCTCGGCGATGCGAGCAAGGCGGATATCCGCGGCATCGGCTTTTCCGACTCGCTGAAGAGCCTGGTCTCCCGGCAAGCGCACATGGCTTCCCGCTCGGTCACGGAAACCGGAACGCGCTCGGCCGATCCCGGCCTCGCCTGCGTCGCGACCACATTTTATGACGGCCAAGGCTTCATGGTGCCGAAATCACTGGGCGTGAAGTCCGCTACGGAATTGAAGGGCGCAACGATCTGCGCCGAGGACGGTTCGACGACACTGCTCAACATCGCAGACTGGTTCGCCGCCCAAGGCCTTGCCTACAAGGTCGAAAACATCGCCGACAAGACCGCACGCCTGCAGGCTTTCTTCGCCGGCAAATGCGACGCCTACGCCTCCGACATGACTGCGCTTGCCGCCGACCGCCGCCTGGCCAAGGTTCCCGACGACTACGAGCTCCTGCCGGAGATCATCTCCGCCGAACCGCTGACGCTGGTGACCCAACCGGACGAAACGCTGGAAAAGGCAGTGCGCTGGGCATTCCAGGTCATGTTGAACGCCGACGAACTGGGCATCAATTCGACCAATGTCGATGCCGCCATTGCCGATCTCGACAAGCAGCCGAAGGCCGTACAGCGTCTTTTCGCCAAGGACGGCGCGACCGCGGACATGGCCGCCAAGATGAAGCTGCCCGCCGACTGGGCCTACCAGGTGATCAAGCAGGTCGGTTCCTACGGTGAAATGTACGACCGCCATCTTGGTCCTGCGACGCCCTTCAAGCTCAAGCGCGAAGGTAGCCAGAATGCCTCGACCAGCAAAGGTGGCCTGATGTACGCCTATCCGATACGGTGAAGAGAGCGGCCAGAAGGAGGAACGGCGGCGTGGCGGATGTAGACGATCTCATATCCATCCGCGCCACCGTCGATTGCCCCGGCGGCGGACGCCTCGTGACCCTCGGCGCGCCCGGTGTGACGATCAATCCTCGCGGTGAGATCTGGGTCGATCCCGAGGGGATTGACGAGACGCTCGCCGCGCTTTCCGCCTGCGGGGCCGGTCTTTTCCTGTTTCTGGCGCGCGACGGTGACTGCCCACCCGGCTTCCGCGCCCTGCTGCGCAGGCGCGTCCGGCAGAGAGGCATCGCGTTTGCGGCCTTGCCGATCGACGATTTTTCCGCACCCGGCGCGGCGTGGATGCAGGCGTGGCGGCGGCTGGAAGGGCGGGTTTCGGCCCTGCTGACCGGGGACAGGGCGATCGCACTGTGCTGCAGCTACGGCGCCGGGCGTAGCGGCATGGTCGCAGCGCATATTCTCAATGCACGGGGCCTTTCGGTCGAAGAGGCCCTGTCTATGGTGCGCCGGGCCTTTCCGGAATCGGTCGAGAGCCCGCTTCAGGAAGCCTGGCTGCACAACCAGAACAACGGCCGCGCGGATGCGGGCCAAATCACAGGAAAGGGGAAAGCGTGAGCTTGCCGCAAACATCGAGATCCGGTCCGCCCCGTTCGGAGGACATGCTGCAGGAGTTGCGCTTCCGCATCTGCACGACCCACCCCGATACGCCGATGATGCTGCACGAGGGCAAGCTGGCGCAGGAGTTTGGCGTCAGCCGCACCCCGATCCGCCAGGTCCTGCAGCGCCTTTCCTTCGAGCATCTCCTCGAAACACGCTCAGGCGTCGGCACGGTGGTAAGCCCTCTCGATCCCGCCCAGCGCAACCTGCATTTCTCCATGCTGTCGGACATGCTGAACCTTTGCACGCGCTGCTGCGCGCCGAATTTCGCCATGTCCGCCCGCATCCAACTCGCCACGATCGGCGAACTTGCGGCCAACCCCGGCGAGGCGCTCGTCGAAAGCTACTTCGCCATCCGCGCCCGGCTCCTTGAGCTTGTCTCCGGCCTTGTGCTCGATCCGATTGCCGCCGAGGCCCATGCCGCCCTGCACTGGCGCGTGATCCGCTGGCGCATGCAGGCCGCACATGAGGATCTCGAGGCCGCCTTCGCCGCGCTGCGTGTGACCGTGACGGCAGTTTCGACGGCGCAGACGCCGGCCTACCTTCTCTCGGAGCTCGCAGCGGAAACCGCATGACCGATACACATTTCCTGCGCCCCCTCCGGCTGCCGTCAGGCATTGCCGGCACACTCTGGCTCGGGCCGATGCCCGGCCGCCTGCGCCCGTTCGCCGACGACATGGACGACCTGCGTGCACACGAGATCACCCGCATCGTCAGCCTCACTCCGCATGCGGAAATCGAGGAGAAGGCGCCCGGCTACGCTGCTAGCCTCGCCGAAGGGATGGACATTGCCGTCGTTCGGTTCCCGATCACGGATTTCGGCGTGCCGGGGGACGAGGCCGGACTCTTCGCCCTCGCCGGCGAAACGGCGCGGTCGCTGTCCACCGGCGACAAGGTCTTCGTCCATTGCGCGGCCGGCATAGGCCGCACCGGCACTTTCGCCATCTGCATTCTGCGTGCTTTCGGCCTCGATGTGGCGGAGGCCACCGCCCTTGTCGCCACCGCTGGCTCCGGACCGGAGACCGAGGCGCAGAAGGCGCTGGTCGCCCGCTTTGCCCTGCCTGTCGAAACCAATCCCTGAGCGCCTCCATGGACCGGAAACTGCAAACTCCTCAAGCCCCGCAGGACGGTCCCCCCAAGGTGGGGCCTGCCGTTTCTCTGGCCGATATCGCTGTCGGCCTTGCGATCCTCGCGGCCTTCGCCGCCATCGCCTTCAACGTCCATTCCAACATGCTCGCGGCCGGCATCCGGCCGGGCTTTGCCTTCCTCTCCCAGCAGGCCGGTTTCGATCTCAGCGAAACGATCATCCCCTATGGGGCGAATGACACCTATCTGCGGGCGATCCTCGCCGGCCTTGCCAACACCGTCGTCGTCGCTGTCGCGAGCCTCGTCATTGCATCGCTCGCCGGCCTTCTGCTCGGCTTACTCAGCGTCAGCACATCGCCCGTCGCACGCTACTTCGCGCTGGCCTACATCGAACTTTTCCGCAACCTGCCGAAGATTCTGGTCCTGCTGATCATCTTCGTCGCCGCAGTGAACGGGCTGCCTACCGTCCGACAGGCGCTGGTGTTCGGCCCCTTCACGATTTCCAACCGGGCAATCTACCTGCCCTGGCTTTCGCAAGATCCACGCAATACGCTCTGGCTCTTCGCCAGCCTCTTTCTCGTTTGCGTGCTCATCTGGCTGTGGACGCGCCACGCCTCCCGCCGCCAGGCCCTCGCCGGCCGTCGCCTGCCGGTCTTGCCGGTCGCGCTTGCCCTATGCGTCGCGGTGCCGGCTGCGCTTGCCGTCGCGCTCAACGCACCGCTCGGGCTCTCCTGGCCGGCACTTGCAGGATTTTCGGTGGAGGGCGGCGTCGCCCTTTCCATCCAGTTCTGCACCGTAGCCGTCGCGCTCGGCCTTTATCACGGCGCGCAGATCGCCGAGGTGCTGCGCGGCGGCATCGAAGGTGTTGCGAAGGGCCAGATCGAGGCCGCGGCGGCGCTCGGCCTCAAGAGCGGCCAGACCACCTGGCTCATCGTTGTGCCCCAGGTGCTGCGGACCGTCGTTCCGCCTCTCAACAATCAGTTCGCCAATCTCCTGAAGAACACTTCGATCTCGATTGCCGTCGGCTATTCGGACCTCATGTCGGTCGCCGGCACCGCAATCAACCAGACCTTCCGGCCATTGGAAACCATGCTGATCACCATGTCGATATACCTGTTGCTCTGCCTTGCGCTCACCGGCGTACTGAACCATTGGAACGCCCGCACCCGCGCCCGGGAAGGGAGGGGCGGACGATGAGCGGCATGACACAATCGATCGGCTTCGGCCGGCTTTCCGCCTGGCTGCTGAGGCAGCTTTCCCGACCGGGCGCAAGCCTCCTGTCGCTCGCTAGCGGCTGCCTCGTGCTGGTCATCCTGTGGGCCATTGTCGACTGGCTCGTCCTCTCAGCCGTGCCACCACTTGCCGATCCGGCCGGATGTGCCGAGGCGGCAGGCGCCTGCTGGCCCTTCTGGGCGGAGAAGTCCCGTTTCATCCTGTTCGGCACCTATCCGTTCGACGAGCAGTGGCGACCGATGCTCGCCTCGCTGCTGCTACTCGGCCTTTCCATCGCCACCGGTCAGATGGCTGTCAGCGGGCGCTGGCTGGACATGAGGCTCTTCGCCGGGTTCTGGCTGGCGGGCATGGCCGCGTCCTTCACGCTGATGGGCGGGGGCATCCTCGGACTCGTTCCGGTCGATGCCACCAAGTGGAATGGCCTGCCGATCCTCATCATCCTTTCCACCATCGCGCTGGCCCTCGCCCTGCCGGTCGGGGTGCTGCTCGCACTCGCCCGTTACCAGACGCGCCATCGGCTGCTGCACCGCGCCGCAGGCGCCTATGTCGAGATCATGCGTGGAGTGCCGATGGTGACGCTGCTGTTCGTCGGTGTATTCGTACTGCCCTTGACGCTCCCCAAGGGCATGGCCATCGATCCGATCGTGGCGGTCCTGATCGCCCTCGTCTTCTTCCATTCTGCCTATTTCGCCGAGGATGTGCGAAGCGGCCTCATGGCGCTGCCGGCCGGCCAGCATGAGGCTGCCTCTTCGCTTGGCCTCGGTTTCTGGCAGACCGCCCGTCTCGTGCTCCTGCCACAGGCGACCGAGCGGGCCATGCCCGCATTGGTCAACAGCACCATCGGCGCCTACAAGGATACCTCCCTTGTCGTGATCCTCGGCCTGCACGATCTCAGCGCCACCGCGCGCATGGCGTTCAGCGATGTCGCCTGGGGCAATCAGGCGCTGGAGGCCTATGTCTTCGTTGGCGTCTGGTTCCTCATCTCCTGCTCATACCTTTCCTGGATTGGCCGACGGCTTGCCGCGCAGAGCGCGAAGGCCCGGCGTCGGAGCGACTGACGTCCACGTCGAAGCGACCCTCTCTTGCAGCGCGCAGGTGCTGCGGCGGAGACGAGCGTAAGTCGTTGATAAGAGAGCGTTATCTCCCTCTAGGAAAATTGCGGACCAATGGGAGCAGGAGACGGCATTGGCAGGCGAAGCATATGCGAATGCAGCACTGATCAAATCGCCTCCGTTGAACTGTCTTTCAGCCATCGAACGAAGGTGCTTGCCGCGGCGTTGCCTTGTCGGCGATGCGGAAGGACGACGAAATATGCGTTCCTGGTGGCAACCGATGCTTCGGTCACACGAACCAGGCTGTTCTGGTTCAACAGGTTTTCGACCAGGCGCTTCCAACCGAGCGTAATTCCCTGCCCATTGAGCGTCGCATAGATGGCTTCGGTGTAAAAACTGCAGCGCATGCCCGAAGGCTTCGGGGGAAGTTTGACCGAGAATTCGGCAAGCCAATCGCGCCATCCGGTCCAGGTGGGATCATCCGTGTCGTTGGTGATCAGCGGATGGCGCACAAGTTCCTCGATCGAAGCGATCGGGCCATGCTCTTGCGCGTAGTCGATGCTGCAGATCGGGAAGATCTCGTCGTGAAACAGAAGCTCCGCCTGTCCGTCGAGCCAGGCTCCATTGCCATATCTGATGGCAATGTCCACCTCATCATTGTCGAGACTGGCAAGTTTGTCCTGGGTGATAATGCGTAGCTTGATCTCGGGATGGGCACGCGAAAAAGAGGCGATGCGCGGCAGCAGCCAAAAATGCGAAAACGAGATCGTCGCGCTGATCGCGAGTTCGTTGCTGCTATCCTGCGCGGTGATATCCGCAAGCGTATCGGCAATCAGATTGAGCGCCTGCGTGCTTGCCGATGAAAGCGCCTTACCCTTCTCCGTCAATTCGACCCTGCGGTGCAAGCGCCGAAACAAGGGGCTGCCGACCGTTTCCTCGAGAAGATGAATCTGGCGGCTGACGGCAGCCTGCGTGACGCCGAGTTCGCTCGCCGCGCGGGTAAAGCTCGACAGGCGAGCGACAGCCTCAAACGTCGTCAAAGCGGTCAAAGGAGGAAGCTTTCGACGCAAACTGACCATGCGAAGTCGCCTTCTGTTTCATCTCCCGCGCGGCATGACAAACGATCACTGCGCACCTGAAAACAGGACGTTCACGCATTACATATCGTTATGTCAACGCTGAATATTAATGCCGTTGAGAGCATGGTTTTTTGCGCACATAGATTCTCCAGATTTAGATGAGGAGAAATTATGTTACAGAAGCTCCCACCGTCCGTTTCATCCCTGCTCGATGACCGGATCGACGGTCACTCGCTGCCAGCCGGCCTCTATACGCGAGAGGACGTGTTCGAGGCGGATCTGGACGTATTTTTCCGCAAGCACTGGATCTGCGTCGGACTTGAATGCGACGTCCCGGAAGCAGGTGACGCTGTCGTTGTCGATGTCGGCAACAGCAGCCTGATCCTGCTGCGCGATGATGATGGGGAAATTCGCGTCGTCCATAATGTCTGTCGCCATCGTGGCTCCAGGCTGCTCGATGCGGGTCCGACCATCGTTTCGAAGCTGGTCTGCCCCTATCATCAATGGACATACGAGCTCTCGGGCGAGCTTAGCTACGCACCCCACATGGGCACCGATTTCGACAAAAGCTGCAAGAACCTCAAGCCCATCGCCTTCAAGTCCATCGGCGGTCTGATTTACGTCTGTCTTTCCAACAATCCTCCGCAGGATGTCGATCGCCTCGAACAGGTGATGGCAGAACGGCTCGCGCCCTACGATATCAGCAACGCAAAGATAGCGTTCCAGTCGGATGTCATCGAGCAAGGCAACTGGAAGCTCACGATGGAAAACAATCGCGAGTGCTACCATTGCTCGGCCAATCACCCCGAACTCTGTGTTTCCTTCGTCGATCTCGACTTCGGCTTCGATCCTGAAAGTCTCAGCCCCGAAGATCAGGAGACGGCAAGGCAGCACCAGGCTCTCTACGAGGAACGCACCAGGCGCTGGGAGGCCGATGGCTACCCCTCGGCAGCCGTCGAGCAACTCGTCGACTGCGCGACGAACTTCCGGACGCAACGGCTGATCATTTCAGGCGCCGGCGAGTCCCAGACAGCAGACGCTACCGCCGCATCCGCCAAGCTCCTGGGCGCGATGACCCGCAAGGATCTCGGCGACATGCATCTGTGGGGCCACAACAGCTGGAACCATTTCATGGGCGACCATGCGGTCGTCGCGATCGTCATTCCCTTGTCAGCGGGCAGGACGCTCGTGAGAACGAAGTGGCTCGTCCACAAGGATGCGGTCGAAGGCGTCGACTACGACCTGGAGAAACTGACGAACGTCTGGATTGCAACGACCGAGCAGGATGCCGAACTGGTGGCACGCTCCCATGCCGGCACATTGGATCCCGCCTATGAGCCCGGCCCCTACTCTCGCTTTTCCGAAACGAACCTC